>NZ_JBFWJQ010000048.1:0-17121 GCF_050253115.1 Syntrophotalea sp. | reverse complement strand
GCAACCACACGCAGGATGATGCTGAAGCAGATTTTGTTTCAAGTCGATAACAGCCATTTTTTCTCGATAGTTTATTTATATCAGTTAGTTATGAACAATTTTTGATTTAACGTTGGGACACCACTGTTAGAAAATATTTTTTTAAAAGGGATGCAAATCTAAATGGCGGCGCGATAAAAAGCCCGCGGCATCAAGCTGCGGGCTTCAGCGATACGGGAGGGATCATGGCTTTATCCATGGACGTGATGCGTGATATCACCGCCGGTTAAAAAAGAGCTGAGCGGCTTGCCTTCCAGGTAGTCCTTCCAGAAAGGCGAGATATTCCGCAGCCGCTGAATGACAGGCGGCAGAACGGCGATGACATGATCGATGTCCTCGTCGGTATTGTAGACGCTCAGACTGAAGCGGATCGAGCCGTGGGCCGCAGTGAAGGGCACCCCCATGGCGCGCAGCACATGGGAAGGCTGCAGGGACCCGCTGGTGCAGGCCGAACCGGACGAAGCGCAGATGCCCTCATCGCTGAGCAGCATGAGGATCGATTCCCCCTCCACATATTCAAAGCTCAGGCTGCAGGTGTTGGGTAGTCGGTTTTTGCTGTCGCCGTTGACCATGGTATTGGGGATGATTTTCAGCAGTTCCGCCTCCAGGCGGTCACGCAGGGTCCTGATGCGAGTGTTTTCCTGTTTCAAATGTTCCATGGCGAACTGGGCGGCGCGTCCCAGCCCGACGATATAGGGGACGTTTTCCGTGCCGCCGCGGCGCCCCCCTTCCTGATGGCCGCCAACCACAAACGGGGCGAAGCGGGTTCCCTTGCGGATGTAAAGCGCGCCGACCCCCTTGGGCGCATGCAGCTTGTGTCCTGAAAGGGATAGCATATCGATAGGGGTTTTGCGCAGATCGAGGGGAACCTTGCCGATGGATTGCACGGCGTCGGTATGAAAAGGGATGCCGCGGGCGCGGGTTATGGCAGCGATTTCATCGATCGGAAACAACACGCCGGTTTCGTTGTTGGCGGACATGATGCTGACCAGCGCGGTTTCGTCGGTCAGAACGGCGCGCAGCTCATCGAGGTCAAGCCTGCCTTCGCGGTCCACGCCCAGGTCAGTGACGCGATAACCGCGTGCCTGCAGTTGATGAGCCGTGTTCAGTACCGCCGGATGTTCTACCCGGGTAATGACGATATGTTTTTTTTCCGGATAAGAGTACAGGGTGCCCATGATGGCGGCATTGTCGCTTTCGGTTCCGCAACTGGTGAAGACGATCTCTTCCGGCTGGGCGCCGATCAGGGTGGCCACTTTTTCCCTGGCCTCCTGAACGTAGCGTGCTACCTGGCCGCCAAAAAAGTGCATGCTCGAAGGATTGCCGTACAGATCGCTGAAAAACGGCAGCATCGCTTCGACGACTTCCGGAGCGGTGCGGGTGGTGGCGTTGTTGTCGAGATAGACGGTTCTCATGGTTTTACCTCCTCCACCTCGATTTCAGGGCTCACGAATTCACGCAGCTTGGCTTCGACGAAGTGCTTGAGAGTGAAGTTTGCCTGCGGGCAGAAGGAGCAGGTCCCGCGCAGCGCCACCAGCACCTTGCTGCCGTCGATGTCGATCAGTTCCAGATCACCGCCGTCGGAGCGGATCGGCGGCAGTATTTCCCGCTCCAGGGTTTCCTCGATGAGGCGGATTTTTTGCAGATTGGAGAGTTTTTTCCCTTTCGGTAGTCGCTCTTCCACCGGCTCGGCCGTTTTGCTGCCCCACAGTTTCTTCAGGATATCCTCGATTTTGGGGTGGCAGGCCTGGCAGCCGCCACCGGCTTTCGTGAAATCGGTGACCTGAGCTACCGTGGTCAAGCGGTTTTCCCTGGCCACCCGTTCAATTTCCTTGTCGGTGACGCCAAAGCACTTGCAGACGATGTCGTATTCTTCCTTGACTGCCGCCTCTCCCCGATAATTGGCGATGGCGGCCTCCAGAGCTTCCTTACCCATGACGGAGCAGTGCATTTTTTCTTCCGGCAGGCCGCCGAGGAATTCGGCGAGGTCCTGGTTGTTGACCTTCTCCGCCTCTTCCAGAGTCATGCCCTTGACGATTTCCGTCAAGGCAGAGGAAGAGGCGATGGCGCTGGCGCAGCCGAAGGTTTTGAATTTGATATCCTTGATCCGGCCATCTCCATCGAGCTTGAAGGTCAGGCGCAAGGCGTCCCCACAGGCCAGGGAGCCGACCTCACCGATGCCGTCCGGGTCCTCGACCTCGCCGACGTTGCGCGGATGCAGAAAGTGATCTTTGACTTTATCGGTATAATCCCACATAGGCTCCTCCGTGTGCGGGCCGGGGGCGCCTGGCCGAAAAGGCGGCGCCAGTTCCCGGTGGTTTCTTGAAGTTTAAAAGCCCGCGCGCGGTTGTCAAAAAGACGATCGTTTTTGCCTGCGGGTTAAGGGTTGCCTCTGTCCGGTTAAAAAGGCATGATGTCGCTGAAAATGGTCATTAATCTTATTTTTCAGGAGACGGGCAATGAAAGCTATCTTACGCACGCTGGCAGGGGGGTTGCTTGTGTGCTCATGGTTGATTTCACCGGCATGGGCCGCTGAGGACTGCCTGCGTCTGGACAACTTCTGGAGCGACGGTCCGGTCAGTGTCTTTTTGTATGAAGCCCCTCACGGTGGCCTGGAGCCGGAGGGTTCTTATGCCCGTCACAATCTGGCCGCCGGTCAGGTTATGGAAATAACCATGGATGGTCGCGAGAGTGTCTGGGCCGACGTGCGTGTGATGCATGCTGACGGTCAGCGGTGGCAGCTGGGTGCCAGGACCTGTGGTTATCGCGGAGCCCTGGCGATGCGACCAGGCCAGACCCTCGAAGTTTCCTATGAAGGCAATGCAGGTTACGCTGCCAGCAGTGCCGGTTTGCGGTGCCGGGTTCTGGACAACGGGGCGCCTGGTCGTTGAACAGTGTCGGACCGGAGAAGCGGTGTTGATTGCATTCCCGCCCGCCCATGGTCTCCACAGGAACAACGAACGCTTTGGCCAGTCCATATCGCAACGCCGGATCGTCACAGGCTTCCCTTTTTTTGCCGTTTCCTCTCGTGAGCTGTCAGGTGCCCCCCCCACCGCGTCAAGCTGGCTTCTCTCTACCCAAAACCTGCCCCGCCGCACGGCTGATCTGAGATGGCCGGGCATCCTGGTTCGTGGCACTGTTGGAGGCCTGCTCCGCGCAGACTCCAAGGGAGACACCATTTAGCATGCCTGGTTTCCTGCCAGAATGAATCCGGTACAGTTAATGAAATTGACAGGATATGTGTTTAAATATATAGCGTCGAAGAAAGCCCGATGGAGGACGAAACAAAACCATTTTTTTAAGGAGAAAAATCCATGAGAAGAAGAATTGTTTTTTCCGTCCTGTGGCTGGCGCTGGCAGCCTTTGTATCTACTGCCATTGCCGGAAATCAGTACGCCGCCGTTTACGGCGATGGCAGCCAGGCTTTTACCCTGGCAACCGGCAGCCCCGGAGAGTTGGGTCTGCTCAAGGTGCTCGGCGAAACCTTTGCGGAGCAGGAAAATGCCCAACTCAGATGGCAGAAGGCCGGATCCGGCGCCTCGCTGAAGTTGCTGAAAGAAAAACAGGTGGATATGATTATGGTGCATGCCCCTGCCGCCGAAAAGCAGGCCGTTGAAGAGGGGTGGGCCGTCAAACGAACCCTGATCGGATCCAATGAATTTTTTATCGTCGGTCCGGCGGCCGATCCTGCGGGTATTGGTAATGCAACCAGCGCGGCTGATGCCTATGCCCGCATCGCGGCTGCCAAAACCAGATTTTTTTCGCGGGGCGACAACTCCGGTACCCACAAGAAAGAATTGGCCATTTGGGAAAAAGTTGGCGTGAAACCGGAGGGAGACTGGTATATCGTCACCAATGACTTCATGACCGCCACCCTTCAGCGTGCCAACGACGAGGGGGGATATTTCATGACCGACAGCAGTACCTGGATCGCAGAAAAAAATAACATGTCGGCACTCAGGGTTTTGTTCAAAGGGGACAAGTTCATCGTCAATACCTACCATGCCCTGTGTCAGCCGGAAGGCGTTACGCCGGGGGCAGCCATCGCCGCCAAATTCATCGATTATGTCGCATCTGAGCAGGGCCAGACGATAATCCGCGACTGCGGCGCAGCTGAATACGGTGAAGGGCTGTACAACGATGCAGCCTATGCGGAGCAGTTTGGCGACTGACCGGATGCTTTTCGCAAGGGTTTTGTGGGGCGGCACGAATGTGCCGCCTTTCTCGGCGCTGAAGAATCGATTGCAGGGAAATGACTGTATTATTCTTGTGTTGACCGCGGCAGGGTGAAGGAAATGGTTGTGCCACGCTCCGGTTTGCTGTTGACCCAGATGCGTCCCTGGTGTGCTTCGACTATGCCTCTGACAATGCCCATGCCCAGCCCAAGTCCCTCCCGTGCCGTATTGGAAGCGTCCACACGGTAAAACTTGTCGAAAATGCGAGTGATCTGATCCGGGTTCATGCCGATTCCCTGATCGCTGACGGCGATATGGACCTCGGTTTCCATGGGTTGGCAGGTGATCTGAACGGTGCTGCCGGAGGGGGAGAATTTCACCGCGTTGCTGAGCAGGTTTTCCATGACCTGAAACAGCTTGCGGTCATCCACCAGCATGGAGACCGTTTCGTCGGGGAGAACGGTTTTGAAATGATGGTCCGTGCAGGCTCTCCGGTAGTCGGAGACGCAGCGTTCCAGGATCGAGCCGATATTGGCCCAGTCTTTTTTCAGGCGAATGATCTGGCCCGAGTCGACCCGAGCGAGATCAAGCAGGTCTTCCACAATCTTACCCAGCACTTCGGCTTTTTTATGAATGATAGTAAGAAATTCCATCTGCTGTTCATTGAATCCCCCCTGTTTTAACAGAACTTCCGAGAAACCGATAACGCTTGTCAATGGGGTGCGTAGTTCATGGGCCGCGGTGGAGATGAACTCGGTCTTCATAAGGTCGAGCTCACGTTCGCGGCTGATATCCCGCAGCAGGGTGATGACGCCTCGCTTCAGCCCCTCCTCGTTACGCACTGCAGCCATGTTGGCCTGCACGGTCCGGGTTTTATGATCGCGGTTATCGGGCAGGCCTATGGTCACCGAAGTCTCCTCCTGGTCTTCGAAGGCTACCGAATGCAGCCCCCCCAAAAGGACGTCGTTCTGGATCACCTGGCCGATGGGCAGGCCGAAGATGTCATTAAGGGCAGCGCCCAACATCTCTTCCGCCGACCGGCTCAGCAACATGATGCGGTTGTCCAGATCGGTAAACAACAGGCCGTCGGAGACCGATTTGAGGATCGCCTCCAGTTGCTGCCTGGCGTTCCGGGCATTGTCCAGCGCCTCTTTGAGGGCCTGCTCGGCCCGGGTCCGTTCCGAAATATCCCAGAAAAAACAAGCCATTTTACGTGATCCCGTCTGGAACGCGCGGGTTTCGTAGGTGCCTTTGATAGGAAAATCCTCGTAGCTGATCTGAGGACAGTGCCAGGACGTGCCCAGGGAGCAGATGCGCCGAAACTGCTCAGGAACCTCGGTCCCGATCAGCTTTGGAAAGGCCTCTTCAATGGTTTTGCCGACAAGTGAATCGAGCCCCTCTCCCAGAATATTTCTGGCGGCGGCATTGACGCCGGTCAGCACCAGGTCATCGGATGCATCGAGCTGATACTGCAAGACGCCCATCGGAGAGAAATGAATAATGCTGCGGAACCGTTCCTCGCTTTTTTTCAGCGCTTCTTCCGATTCAAGGCGCTGCCGCAAATGGCTTAGCAGCAGCACCACCACGCCACCTCCAAGAGCCAGAAGGCAGACCAGCACCCAGATCCCCTGGCGATAGGTTCGGAAGAAGGAGGCAGGACGGTAAAGGATGGTGCTGTCGGCCGGAAGGCTGGCAATGGGCACCTGGAAACGCTGCAGTTGGCGATAGTCGAAAACATAACGGTTAGGGATACCGGTCTGCACCGGCAGGCGGGAAACCGGCTTTCCATGGAGAATGTCAATCACCATCCGGGCGGCGCTTTTTCCCTGGTCTACATGACTGAGAAGCTTGCCGCCGACAATTCCGTCGCCCATGCCGTGGTAATACAGGTGATAGAGGGGCCGGGGAAGGTGGGCGTTGATGAACTGCAGGCTCTCGCTGAAAGGCAGGCCGATGCCTTCCCGATCCTGGTGGGCCGAAATCAGCAGCACCAGGGTATCCTTACCCAGTTCGGCCAGGCGTTCACCCAGTGTCTGGAATGTCATGTCCGCCAGCGAAAGATGGGCCAGGCTGATTTCGGGCACCGATGTTCTGGCCGCGTAAAAGGTACGCAGATCCGCCTGCGCGGTTGTGGTAGGGTCGGCGATGGCTACGATGCGCCTGGCTCCGGGGTGCAGTTTCGCCATGAGGGCCAGGGTTTCTTTCATGGAAACCTTTTCGGCGATGCCGGTAACGCGGGGATGGAGATTCTGTTCCAGCGCCAGGCTGGTGTCGTTTATGCCGAGAAAGACGATGGGCAGATCCCGGAACAGCCGGTTCTGTTCGGTCAGGGCGAACTTAAGAGCGTTGTCATCTCCCGCGATGATGGCGTCGTAAGCACGGATGTGGGACAGCTTATAAGTCAGGGCTCTGCGGAAAAGATGAAGATTTTCCTCTGAAGGAAACCGCTTGGTATCCATGAATTCGATGTCGAGAAGGATTCGGTGCTGATGGAACAGTCTGGACATCCCCTCAACCTGATCGAAAAAGGTGGGAAATCCCGGGTTGTAGGAACTGATAAACAGGACGCGGTGCGGTAGCGCCAGGGCAGCAGGGGTGAAACCGCAAAGCAATATCCCCAAGGCTGCGAGAAAGCAGGTGAGTCGGGGCCGGGTGGTTTTTTTATGAGTCATTTCAAGCCTTTTTCGAAACAGCGGATGCCGTGTTCCGGATTGTTTGGCGGTTGCTGCCATGACAGCGGTTGCATGTCTCCGGAGGCCTGCACCGCCTGGCCTTTGGAATTTTTTCCCAGGGCGTTGCCGACCAGCGCGGTATAAGCACAGTGGTCTTAATCATACCAGAATGTCGGGTTTTGGTGGTAAGGATCCCTCGGATTGACGGTCGGGTGTCGTGGCCATGAAACGCTTCTGATCGGCAGCTCCGTGCTACGGAATAAAACAAGGATATAAAATCCTTGGAAACGACACATCCCTTTTTTGCAAGGCTGTCGCGGTGGTACCAGCTGAAACATGGAGCAATCCGAAAAATAGTATGGAGATCACCAAAATTATGTTTTACCCTAAACTTTTTTGTGTCGTTGACGAATAGGAATAAATGGATTGGTGTGTCTGGCGAGCATGAATGCCGGCACGGCCGCTATAATTGGGGTCGGCGGGTGTGAGCCGGGCGGTGGGAAGGGGATGTCCGTCGGTGGTGCCTGTGCGGGCGCCATGAATACAGGAGGAGGCAGGTAACAGAAATGGCAAAAGAAGACAAGGTGTTAACCATCGGTATCGTGGGCGGGGGGCGTGGTGGTCTCGAAATGCTGAAGATTTTTGCTGACAGCGACAAGGTACGGGTCATGTTTCTGGTTGACCGCGATGCGAAAGCCGTCGCCGTGGCGGCCGCCCGGGAGCGCAAGATCCCAACGCCGGATGATCTGGTGGCGGCCATGCAGCAATATCGCACCGATTTTATTATCGAGGCGACCGGATCATCCAAGGTTCTGGAAATGCTGCGGCAGAACCATCGCGAGGGCACCGAGATTCTCAGCAGCCAGGCGGCTCTAATGTTCTATACCGTTGTGCAGGAAGGGCGCCGCAAGCTTAACAGCGAGATTTTCGGCAAGATCAGCCAGATTGGCGATGAGATCATCGGCAGTACGGCTTCTGTGAAAAAAGCCCTTGCGGCGATCACCCAGGTGGCTTTCAATCTGGAGATGCTGTCCATCAATGCCGCCATCGAGGCGGCGCGGGCCGGGGTTCATGGCCGCAGTTTCGCGGTGGTGGCCGAAGAGGTTAAAGCGACCGCCGGCCAGGCCAAGAACCTGCTGGCCAGCATCGAAGCGGTCAACAACAACAACATCGTCATGTCTGGCGAGCTGGAGGAGTTGCTCAACCAGCTGCACTGACGCACGGGTTCGGAAGCTTTGCCAATGGCCCCGCGCCGCTGGTTTCGGCGGCGGCAACAGGGGGCGTGAGGACACCTGTGCCTGCTCCCTGAAAAAATACACTACGTTTCCGCCATAGGCATGATACATTTATCAGCAACGGCACGATTATTCCAACGCAACCAGAAACCATGAAAGGATTCGGTATGGAGAAGGAGGATTTCATTCTTTTCAGCGGTGGCGCTACCGGGGCTGAAGCGGCCTTTGGCGAGAATGCGGAGCGTTACGGCATCGAAGAAGTCAATTTTACCTTCGAAGGGCACGGCCGGGTGCGAGAGCGTGGGCTGCGTTTTCTCAATCATGAGGAGCTTAAACATGGCGATGTGAGTCTCGGGTATGTTTCCCGGCTGATGAACCGGCGCTATACCGACAGTCTCAAAATTCGCAAGATTTTGCAGAGTATCTGGTATCAGGTGAATCATGCCCAGGAGATTTTCGTGGTCGGTGAAATTCTCCCGGACAAAACAGTCAAGGGCGGGACCGGCTGGGGCGCCGAATTCGCCAAGCTCTGCAACAAGCCACTGTTTGTTTTCGACCAGAAAAAAGATACCTGGTTTCGGTGGTCGCAGATGGAGTGGACCGCCTGCTCCGGCGGCCAGGAACCGGTTATCGGCCATGCCCGTTTCGCCGGCACAGGGACAAGGTTTTTGGAGGAATCCGGCAGAAAAGCGATCGATGATCTGTTTGCCCGGTCGTTTGCCTGACGGCATGGGTCAGGGCGCTTAGCTTTTGACCGCGACGAAAAAATCCCGGTGTCTGCCGCAAGGCATACAGATACCGGGATTTTTTTCCGAGGACAGGGATTATCCATCCCTTGGGGGGCTGGTAGGTTCGCCATCGACTGTTAGACTTTTTTCGCACAGCCGCCATTGCGGCAGGAGCTCTCTCTTGAATTTCAGGGAGGAACAGATACATATTCCCGATCAAAAGATCCAGGGCAGGATTTTCCTGGTGAGGCAGCAGCGGTTCCGGTGCAATGGCGTCCGGCAAGGGCCGCTTCCGTGTCAGTTTCTGCAGGGCGGCATGGGGGCCGGTGGTTGCCGGGGAGCAAGAATCGAACAACTTTCCAGGGGGTTGACAAAAGGGGCGAGAGACTCTTCTTCGCAGATGGGGCAGGGTTTGGGGGGATAGTCGCGGCTGAGGCTGTAGCGTCCGCAGATGGGGCATGTTTCAATCATGGTCGTCTCCTTTCCGCAGGGGGTGTGGTTCCTGCTCCTCAATCGGTTCGTATTGACGTTTGAACTCTTCCGCTGAGCAGAGAAAGGCATGGCCCTGGCTATCCACGCACAGGTAGTCACCGGGATAGGCCACAAGCATACCTTGATAGCCGTTTTGCGAAGGGCCGACAAGGGTGCGTTTCTGAATACGGTGGGCTTCGATGAAGGATGGAATCCTGCGAAAACGCGCCATGCCGGCCTCCTTGGTGATAACGCCGGAATTAAAACCCGACGGTGTTGGGCGATCATGAGCCGAGGGTTAAAATTACGTCAATGCGAATCGGTTTTTGAGGGGAAAGAGAGGCAGCGGTGCATCTTCGGGCAGGAATCGGGGCTTTTTTCGTGACGGTTATCCTGGTGGGTGCCATGTCGGGGTGCTCGGCAGCTCCGAAACTCCCCGTGTTTCTGGATGCCACGGCCTGGCCAAAGGCGCACAGCGTGGTGCTGGTCGGGATTTCTTACGATCCGGCCTATCGACCGCATCCCCAAAGTGGCCTTGAGCGGCAATTGGCGATGTGGTTGCGGCGGAAATTGCAGGCCAAGGGATTTCTGGTGACCGGACCGCCGGGCTCATGTTTGCTCCTGCGCCATGACCTGAGGGCTGTTGCCGGGACTGATTTGCTCGCCATGGCGTCGGCTTCTGCGGACCTGGTGGTGGCGGTGCATGTCGATTTCCTGTTCAGCAGCGACATGTATGGCGAGGTTTTTCCTCCACCGGAATTCGAGATTGCCGCCGAAGCCCGGGCCGTGGATGGCAAAACCGGTCAGGAACTGTGGCGAGACCGGGGTCATGCCCTGCAAGGCGGCGCTTCGGCAGTGCTTCTGGCAACTCCGGATTACGACAGGCTCCTGGGGTTGGCAAGGCTGGCGGACAGCCTGTTTGAAACCCTGCCTGACGCGGACATGCCGCCGCCGGCACCGTAGCTCCTGCCGGTTACGGGAGCCGCGGCTATTATTCCATGCCCCGCTCAAAGTTGAAAGACGAGGTTGCCGGCAGGCCGCCTTCCCGTCGCAGTGCATCCAGCACCAGTTTCCCCCGGGGGGAATAAGGGCCAAGGTGGGAAAGATCGACAATAAAGCGGTGACAGCCCATATCTTCCAGTTCCGAAAGGCGATTCAGCAGGGAAAAGTCGGTTTCCGGGCTGACTACCGTCTGGCCACCGCGTTGGGTTACCCGGTAGGCATCGTCCCGATCCGAAACAACCGGACTGTCGCTGCGCAGGCCACGCAGGGGGATGCGTGACGTTATCAGGGGCACCGAGGCATAGACCGTCATCTCTGTTGGTAGCCCCGTCTCACGCCGCAGCAGGTTTTCAAGGTTGGCGCGATCGTCTTCCAGGTAAAGGGTGATGGTCGAGATGCCGAGCTCCTTCCAGGCCAGGGCCGCCTGGCTGTTGACGGTGAACAGGCGCCAGCCGCAATGCAGTGTGACCTCCTGCATACCGTCGAACAGGGGAAAATGCCCAAGATTGTTGAGTCTGAAGTTATGAAATCCGGATGCCGTCAGGACCCGGACGATATCGCGGCTTTCCCGCCAATCGGCACCCAGCAGCACAAAAGGAATATCCCAGACAACCTTGTCTTCGCGGCCGGTAAAACGATGCCCCTTGGCCAGTTGCTGGACATTGGACGCGGTCATGGGCAGTATGATGTGGTCGACCAGCGGGTCGTTAAGCAGGTGCCCGTCGCGTAAACGGTCGATGGCTACGGTGATCTGCCGTTTATATCCGTCAACAAGAGGTGCGATCGGGAGCAGGCTGTCCAGGGCCGAGCGCAGGTGTTTTTGGCGAGCCGTGTTGCTGGCGTCACTGAGATTTTGGGCAACGGCCTGATAAAAAAGGCGCCTGATATCCTTGAGCCGGCTGGGGGGGATGACCACGGGAGGCAAGGGCTCCGAGGTGATGTCGCGCAGGCTCAAAGGCTCTTTTCCGCTGCGCTCGAAGACGCCGCGCAGAATATCGACCGACAGTGGATTGTCAGTGGCGGGAAACACCGGCACCTCGTAGGTTTGCCTGATTTCGACAGGGCCGGATCGGCCGGTCAGCGTCAGGTCCCGTCCCTGCAATGCGATGTGCAGGTCAAGCTGGTCGGGGATATTTCCGGCTTGTTGCAGTTTGCGGCGGCAGGCCGCTTCACTCATGGTGAAGGCCTGCTCCGAGGAGACCTTGAACACCGCATCGCCGATGCGGAAGGTATCGCGGAAACTGGAGGGCACGGTCACCAGGCTGCCGGCGGGGGCGGCTTTGACGGTGCTGCGTCCCAGCCGCAATTGCTTGATGGTGAATGCGGTGCCGGCCTGGTCACTTTTCGGCTGAATACGGATACGGTCGCCGATGTGCAGACGGTCGCGGCTCTTGAAGGTAATATCGCCGCCGCGCAGGGCGCTGATTTCTCCCAGAAAACGGCCCGTGGCACCCTTCATGGACGGGATGGCGATATCGGTTGGCCGCGGCCCGGGCAGAAATCCCTTGGTCGGAAGGCGTCCGAAGGATTGTTTGAGGCGGTCCTTGGCTTGCGAAAGGGACTCCTTCCGCTGAGTATCCGGCGCGTCCATCACCATGCGATAAGCCGAAACAACATTGGCCACGTATTCGGCGCTTTTCATGCGTCCTTCAATTTTGAAACTGCCGATGCCGGCTTTCTGAAGGTCGGGCAATAGATCGATTGCCGACAGGTCATTGGGAGAAAAATAGTAGCCATATTTCTGGCGGTAGCTGTAGCGCCTGCGGCAGGGCTGCGCACAACGGCCGCGGTTGCCGCTTTTGCCGCCGAGCCAGCTGCTGAACAGACATTGCCCGGAATAGCTGAAACACAAGGCGCCGTGGATGAAATGCTCCAGCTCCAGGCTGGTTTCCCGACGTATGGCGGAGATTTCCTCAAGGGTCAACTCGCGGGCCAGCACCGCCCTCTTGAATCCCATGCGCTCCAGCATCTTGACGCCAGCGGCGTTATGCACCGTCATCTGCGTCGAAGCGTGCAGGGGCAGGCCGGGAAAGTGGTCCCGCGCCATTTTCCAGACCGCCAGATCCTGCAGAATGATGCCGTCGATGCGCAGCGCCTCAAGGTCGGCCAGGGTTTCGGCCAGCTGAGGCAGCTCCTCCTCGCGGATCAGGGTATTGACCGTCACATAGATACGGCGACGCAGCTTGCGGGCATAGGCCAGCATCCCTTCGAGGTCGGCCAGGGAAATATTGCGGGCTTTGGCGCGGGCGGAAAATTGCCTGAGGCCGCAATAAACGGCGTCGGCCCCTGATTCCATGGCGGCGAAAAAGGCTTCCAGGCTACCAGCCGGGGCCAGCAGTTCCGGGTGATTCAGCGTGTCGGGCATGCTTGATACGTCGCTTTCAGGCAGAGAGTGTTCATCCGCAAAATCCGGATGAAAATAGCTGAGGCCCAAGTCCGGTGCGTTCAAGACCTGTCGGATTGGGCCTGCAACAGAAAAAAAGACCGGGTTGCCCCCGGCCAGCTTTCCGAAAATACGCTAAAGCATAACATGGCCTGCAATCCTGAGGCAACCGCTGCTAGAGGAGGCCGCGGTCCGCGAGGCTGACATAGCCTTCGCTGCCTATGATGATGTGATCGAGAACCCTTACTCCCATCAGGTCGCCGGCTTCCCTGAGGCGTTGCGTGATTTCGAGGTCCTCGCGGCTCGGTGCCGGGTCGCCGGAGGGGTGGTTGTGAACGAACAGCACCGCCGCAGCCGATTCGCGCACCACCGGCCCGAAGACCTCACGGGGATGGACGATGCTGGCGGTAAGGCTGCCTTCCGAAATGGCGACTTCGCGCAGCAGCCGATTTTTGCTGTCCAGCAGTAGTGCGATGAAGCGTTCGCGCTTGTGATCACGCAGGCGTTCATGAAAGTGAGCGAAAACCGCCTGCGGCGTGGTGTAACGCTCTCCCGGTCGTAGCGGGTTGCAACCGAAGCGGCGCGCCAGTTCGAACACCGCCAGCAACTCCGCGGCTTTCGCCGGACCGATACCGCGCATTTTCAGAAGTTCGGGAACCGTTGCCGCGCCCAGTTTTCGCAGACAGCCAAAACGCTTCAGCAGGGCTCGACCCTGCTCGAGGGCGTTGCTGCCGCTCGATGCATCGCCGTTGCGCAGGACAAGAGCCAGCAGTTCCGCTTCGGTCAGGGCTTCCGGGCCGCGGCTCAGCAGTTTTTCCCGTGGGCGTTCATTTTCCGGCCAGGTTTTGATGGCGGGCATAGGGTCTTCCTTGTTGAGGGGAAAAACATTCTGACAAAATAAATTAATTTTATCAAATAGAAAATTCTGTTGTGCATGTGGCGGCTAATCGCATCGGGACCGGAAGTCAGGGGGATCGAGGCATGTCAACTTCTTTTTCTGTCGCAGGTGTGATACGGTTAATGCAGGTTCTTTATGGCAGGAGGAAGGCATGTTCAGAAGGCCCAAGGTAGCTCTGGCTCTTGGCGGTGGCGCGGCGCGCGGACTGGCGCATATCGGCGTTCTTGAAGGGTTCGAAAAGCACGGATTGCCCATCGATATGATTGCCGGTACAAGCATGGGGGCGATCGTCGGCGCCATGTATGCGCTGGATCCATGTGCTGCGCGTCTCAAGGGGCGTTTTCAGGCATATCTCGACAGCGAAGAATTCAGGGAAACGCGATTCAATCAGCTTGCCGATCAGGAAGAGGCGGAGGCCGGCCTTTTCGACCGGCTCCTGCAGCTTGCGTGGAAGGGTATCTTTTATACCCTGGTCGCGACGCGCCGATCCTATTTCGGCGCCACCACCTCGCAGCAGAACTTTGCCCTGATGATTGACGATGGCACCTTCGAGGATGCGCGGCTGCCTTTTTGTACAACAGCCCTGGATCTGGTGTCCGGCGAGGAAGTGGTTTTTTCGCAAGGCTCTTTACGGCGCGCGGTATCTGCAAGTTGCGCCATTCCCGGCCTGTTGCCGGCGGTTCATGATGATGGCAGGATCCTGGTCGACGGCGGATGGATTGATGCGGTGCCGGTGGCGCCCGCTTTGCGTCTGGGTGCGGAGGTCGTGATTGCCGTCGATGTGACCCGTTCCCTCGATCCCTGCGGCGAACTTGGCAGTGCCATTGAAATTATCGGACGCGCCGACAGCATCGCTCGCTGGAGATTGGGTCTGGAACGCTCCCGTCACGCCGATCTTGTGCTGTGTCCTCGGAACAACGGCAGCCATTGGGCCGATTTTTCTCAATTCGAAGAGGCCGTGGCAGCGGGTGTGCAAGCGGTCGATGCACAGCTTCCGGATCTCAGACGGGTGGTCTTCGGTCAAACCTGGGGCGACCGGTTGCGCGGTTTTTTTCGTGGCACAAGTTCGCCATCCGGCACAGCGGTGCACCGGCGAGGGTAAGCGTCATGGCTGACGATCGGTTTCCCGTCGCTGCTCCCGGCCGATCAGTACCACCAGATCAGCCAGCTGCTCGGCAATCAGATCCAGAAGGTCGTCCATGGTAATGATGCCGATCAACGTGTTGTTGGCTGCGATCACGGGCATGCGCCGGATGCCTTTGTCGCGCATGCGTTTGATGGCTTCGAGCAGGCTTTCCTCTTCCCTGGTCGTGATCAGGTCGAAACTCATGACATCGCCTACCAGCAGGCTCTCCGGGGCGACCTCGTTGGCCAGAACTTCCACCACCAGGTCGCGATCGGTGAGAATTCCGACCGGGTAGCGCTGCCCGCTGCGTTCCTCAACCACCACCACGTCTCCCACGTGATGATGGCGCATCAGTCTGGCAGCCTCGGATATGGGCTTATTGCGATCCATGATGACCACGTCGCGATTGCACACCTCTCCAACCCGCATACGTCGCTCCTTCCTCGCGCCTGTTCTGGCGGCGTCAATCCGCAGGCTTGTTTTGCGGCGCACGGATGTAAGCCTTCGCACAACCCCTTGATTTCCTCGCCGCAACGAAAAATTGCCGGTTTCCCAACTGGATACTTCGCCGTGTGCATCCGGTGGTTTCGAACGGACACGCATTAACGGAGCAAAGGGTTCCCTTCCTAAACAGTTAACATCCTTCGACGGATCGTCAACCGCTGGCAGGGCCGGAATCGGAACTTGTCAGCCGGAAGCGGGCTTGGGGGTGTTGCTGGCAGAGTGTTATTGAAAAAGAAAGTCAGAAACCAAGAGGAAAGAGGAGAGGGCATGCGGCCTGCAGTGAAAACCCGGCCCTTAAAAAAGTTCTCTGGAAAAAGCCGGGAGACGGGATGATAGTTGCCGTGTAGTGGCAGGTGCTTGAAGCACTTATTTCACGGGCGATATCACGTCTGGGTTTCCAGAACGTAGCGAGGCATTTTGCCCCGCATGATCGGTGTCATTCATCCGTTGCGTCGCCGTTTTCAGCAGCCAGTACTTCTCAGGGGGCCGAGCGCACGGTGCGGTTTTGCTGCCTCATGCAATAGCCGCGGAGGAAAACAGTCCGGTCATGAGCATGTCTCCAGCTACCCATGTCAGCTGTCGGGCCGACCGGCACCCTTGCCGGCACCGTGAATGCCAAGGCTGAACCGGTGCGGGCCAGGCACGCCCCGGGAGATGAATGCAACCTTATCCCCGGAATGGATCACATGATCGAGGGCATACACGAGATGGTTGACAAACACGCCCTCGATCTTATCCATGGGTAATTCAAGCTCTTCGGCGATTTCCTGGGCAATGCGTCCTTCCGGCGGGATGTAGAGATGCACTCTGGGGGCAAGTCCCTTGGCTTTCCGGGCCGAATGCAAAAAACCAAACATGCGGATTTCGGTGTTGGGTGCGGGGTCCATGGTGATGCCTCCTCGGTCCATCGATTGTGAAAGGCTTTTTTGTCTCTATGCCAATATAGGTTCTTCCGGGAATCACGTCAAATGATTATAATTGACGCACAATATCACCTTTTGAGATGGGAAGCATGGATTCCAACGGAATGAAAATTTTTTTGGCGGTTGCCGAGCAGGGCAGTGTCTCAGGAGCGGCCGAGCGTCTGCACTGCGTGCAGTCAAATGTCACGGCCCGTCTCCGCAAGCTCGAAAAAGAACTGGGAACGCAGCTTTTTTACCGCACGCGCAAGGGGATGTCTCTTTCTCCGGCCGGAGAACTGCTGTTGCCCTATGCCCGTTCCGTGGCGCATCTGCTGCACGAGGCCCGGACAGCGCTGGTGCCATCCGTCGTCCCGCAGGGGCCACTGCGCATTGCGGCCATGGATTCGGCGGCGGTCGTGCATCTGCCCTCGGTGCTGGCCGGCTACCATCGCCTTCACCCGGAGGTCGATTTGCAATTGACGACCGGTGCCAGTGGGGAACTGATCGAAAAGGTTCTCGATTATGCCGTGGATGGTGCTTTTGTCGGCGGCCAGTTCGATCATCCGGAAATTGTGGGTCAGGAGGTGCTGTGCGAGGAGCTGGTGCTGGTTTCAAGCAGGGCGGAAAACCCTCTGCAGGGGACCCAGGATCTGGCGATTCTGGTTTATCGCCGCGGTTGTTCCTGTCGCTGCAAGCTGGAAGACTGGCTGTCCGATATCGGCCGTTCACCGGCCCGGGTCGTGGAGATGGGGGCACTCGATGCCATACTCGGCTGTGTCGGCGCCGGCATGGGTATTACCCTGCTGCCCCGCAGTTTTGTGATGCGCGAACCTTTCAGGTCCCTGGTATATGTACATGCCGTGCCGGCGCCCTTTGACCGACTGCCGATACGGTTTGTGCGTCGGCGCGATGTTCCGCCGCCCCCTGCCATGCAGGCATTTTTAGAGTTTTTGCCGGCTCATATGAGCCCTGCGGTTTGATCAATC
>NZ_JBFWJQ010000047.1:0-17555 GCF_050253115.1 Syntrophotalea sp. | reverse complement strand
GACCTGATCAACCTCCAGGGCCTGATCCTGCGGTGTCATATTCTTGTGAAGGATCCCCATGCCCCCTTCCCGTGCCATGCCGATGGCGGCGCGGGACTCGGTAACGGTATCCATGGCGGCGGACAGCAGCGGGATATTGAGCTGGATATCGCGGGTCAGTTGCGTGGTCAGCTCGACTTCCTTGGGGAGAACCGTTGAGTGTGCGGGAATAAGCAGAACGTCGTCAAAAGTTAGGCCTTCGATAATATTGCCGGGAGCCTGCATCGCCATCTCCTTGAGTGAAGGTAAAATATTAATCGAGCACCCTATCGCGGACCACCATCATTTGTCAATTTTTTTCCGCCGTACATAACAGAGGCACAAGGCTCCCGTCGCCTGCCCGATTTTTCAAGGGGACACCGCGAGGCCGGCTTCACGGTTCGCCGCGCGGCACAACAACAAAGGGCACAGGGATTCTCCAGGCAGCAAAACCGGAACATCCCCGTGCCTTCTCCGTGCTCCGAAAACCGATCCCCAAGTAGAAATCGGCCACGGTCAATCCGGAATGATGGGAAACCTGTTGTCCAACCGGAACAGCACCCCGGTCAACAGCCGAATGGTGGCATCGATGTCATCCAGGGACAGCACCTCTACCGGCGAATGCATGTAGCGCAGGGGCACCTGCACCAGGGCCGCGGCCACCCCCGCGCGGGACAACTGCATGGCGTTAGCGTCGGTACCGGTACCGCGCGGCGCGCCCATGATCTGACAGGGGATATCCTCTTCACGGGCCGTACGCACCAGCAGTTCGAACAAAGCCGGATGGATATTGGCGCCGCGGGAGATGATGGGACCGCCGCCGACCTTGAACTCACCGATCTCTTTCATTTCAACCCCCGGCACATCGCTGGCGAAACCGACATCGACGGCAATGCCGATGTGAGGATCGATGCCAAAGGTGCTGGTGGTCGCGCCCCGCAGGCCGACTTCCTCCTGCACCGTGGAGACGCCGAAAACCTCGACCGGTGGCACACCGCGCCGACGCACGGCGCGCAACACCTCGGCGACGATGAACGCCCCCATCTTGTCGTCGAATCCCCGGGAGGCTGCCAACGCGCCCTGCAGTGGCTCGAAACCGACGGCGAAAGTGACCGGATCCCCCACCGCCACCAGGTTGCGGGCGGCCTCGGCGTCCACGCAGCCCAGATCGATGAACTGGCTGGTCAACTTAACCACCGTTTCGCGATCCTTGGCCTCCATCAGGTGAATGGGCTTTTTACCCACGACGCCGAGCACCGGGCCGGCGGCGGTATGCACATGCACCCGCTGCCCCGGCACCAGATGAGCATCGACGCCGCCGATGGGGGCAAAATAGATAAATCCCTTGTCGTCGATATAGCGCACCATGAAACCGATTTCATCGCAATGCCCGGCCAGCATCACCCGCAGCGCCCCATCGGATGCCGCGCCGATGCGCGCGATAACGTTACCCATCACATCGGTACGCACCTCGTCGGCCACGGGCTCCAGCTCGCGGCGCATGACACGCTGCACCGGCTGTTCGAACCCCGAAGGACTCGGGGTTTCGACCAGCTCCTTCAAAAAATTCACTGCACGATCATTCATAGTCTTTCACCTTGATATCAAAGGAAGGTTCAATCTTCGCAAATGGTTTGTCAGAATCCCCCGAGTTTACGCACCAGGTCTTCCGAATTCTGCCGCGTCTGCTGAAACTGGGTTTCGCTGAGGCCGGCCCCCAGAGCGATGCGACGCGCCTGCGCCAGCGGTGTCAGATCACCCGGCGCATGGCTGTCGGTGTTGACGATCAGAGCCGCCCCGGCCGCGAGAGCCAGCCGGGCCACATGGCCGTTGGTCAGGGAATGGCCCTTGCGGGTGGTGATCTCCAGACAGATGCCGCGTCGCGCGGCGAGTGTCGCCTCCTCTTCGCTGAGCAGACCGGGATGGGCCAGGACATCGATGTCGGCTTCGAGGGCAGCGCGGTTGGTCCCCGGCGCAACCGGCTCGACAATCGTCTCCCCGTGGCACACCACCAGTCTGGCGCCGAGCTTGCGCGCCTCGCGCGCCACTTCGGCGATCATCGCCGGAGGCACGTGGGTCAGCTCGATGCCCGGCAGCACCGTCAATCCCCAGGCATCGCCCAGCACCGCGGCAACCCGGGCAATGCGCGGTATGATCAGGTCGATATTGCTCGGGTCGCCGTGATCGGTGATGCCGATGGCACGATAACCGGCAACCGCGGCGCGACGCGTCAGCTCCGCCGGGATCAGTTCGCCGTCGCTGAAAACAGTATGGGTATGCAGATCGATCATGACATCTCCTCACGAAAACGGCGGCCGCCGTTCAGGCCAGTTCGCCCAAATGGGAATTGCGAAAAGCGCGGACCAGGCGCACCGGAACAACGTGACCGATCAAAGCCGCGTCACCATCGAAATTGACGATGCGATTCCAGGTGGTGCGCCCGAACAACTGACCGCTGCCCTGCCGGCTGCTGCCTTCAACCAGTACCGGCAGCACCCTGCCGACATCCGATTCATGATAGTTTCCGGTAATCTCTTCCTGCAACGCCAGCATGCGGTCAAAACGCTCCTGTTTGAGGGTTGCGGGGGTGTCGTCCGGCAACTCGGCCGCGGCGGTTCCAGGCCGGGCGGAATAAAGGAACGTGTAGATCTCGGCATATCGCACCTGACGCAGCAGATCCATGGTTTGTTCAAAATCGGCCCCGGTTTCGCCGGGAAAACCTACGATCACGTCGGAGGTCACGCGAATCTCGGGACACACCTGCCGCAGGCGCGCGATGCGGTCGAGATACTGTTCGCGACTGTAACCGCGCCGCATGGCCCGCAACACGGAATTGGCGCCGGCCTGCACCGGCAGGTGAATGTGCTTGCACAGCTTTTCCAGCTCACCGAAACAGGCGACCAGTTCATCCGACAGGTCCTTGGGATGAGACGTCATGAAGCGAATCCGCTCCAGCCCCTCTACCGCATTGATCTGTCTCAACAGCGCGGCAAAGCTGATTTCATCTCCCTCCTTGCACCCGTAGGAATTGACGTTCTGCCCGACAAGGGTGATTTCCCGCACCCCCTGGCGCACCAGGGCACGCACTTCTTCAAGCACTTCGGCGCTGGGTCGACTCACTTCCCGCCCGCGCACGTGCGGCACGATACAATAGGTGCAGAAATTATCACAGCCCTGGATCACGGTAACGAACCGCGTAACCTCGTCACTCGGCAAACGCTCGGGAAACAGCCGGCGCCGCTGTCCGGCATCCAGAAAAGATACCTCGGCGCAGCGTTCACGCCGCGTCTGCACCCGGCGCAACATATCGGCAAACAGGTGCAGGTTGTGGGTGCCGCAGACGATGTCGAGATGCGGTGTCTTTTCCAGCATGCGCCGGCCTTCCTGCTGAGCGACACAACCGCACACGGCCACGATTAGCGAAGGGCGCTGCTGCTTGAGAGGTTTGAAGCGGCCGAGGTGTCCGTAAACCTTGCGCTCCGCGCGGGCGCGAATGGTACAGGTGTTGAGAACAATGAGATCCGCCCGGTCCGGGCTGTCGACCTGAACATAGTCGAGCTGCCGCGCAATGCCAACGATCTGCTCGGAGTCGACCACGTTCATCTGGCACCCGAAGGTCTCCAGGTAGAATGTTTTCATACGTGAAATTACCGATCCTGATACAACCCACCAAAACCCAATGGGCAAGAAGGGGCAGAAAGATCCGCGGGAAACCATGGTTTCCCGCGGATCTTTCTGCCCGAGTCCGTTTTCACATCCACCAGACGCAGGGGTCATTAAAGTTGATTGGGCATGTTAATCAAGGGTCCCGCGGAGTGTCAACCGGTTTCCCGCCATTCCCATTGCCGGCACCCAGCATGCGCACCAGCACATCGGCTCCTTCCAGACATTGCAGCGTCAACGCGGCACCGCTGATGCGTGAGCGCAATCGCACGCTGGCAATGTGTCCGCCAAGGGGAACCACGGCCCGGATTTCCACATCCGCCAACGGCATTTCCCGCACCTGCCCCGGCCTGGGCCCCCGACGGGCCACAAGCCTGCGATCGGTCAGCCAATAGCGCTGATGCCGCCAGCGCCAGCGGGCCAGCAGAAGATGGCCGACGGTCCCGTATCCGGCCAACAGCCAGAGCAGCCCGTAAAGGGTTGCCGGACCGGAAGCCGCGACAGCACCCCGATACGGCCCCTGTACCCACCAGAGACTGGCCCATACCCAGATCGGCAGACAAGCCACAGTCCATCGCCAGCGACGGAAAACAAAGGCCCTCGGCGCCGGGCAGGATTGCCAGATAAGCCGTTCACCGGCCTCCGGCAAAATGCACTCCCGCATCATTTGCCCCGCATTTCAGTCACCTTTCTGGCGGCGGCCTGTCCCACGCTGCTTTGCGGATAAGCCTTTGCGATTTGCTCGTACAGTTCCAGCGCCTGCGCGGTACGACCCTGTTTTTCGTAACCGGTGGCCAGCAGGTAACCGCCGCGATCGGTCGGCAGAAGATCCATGCTCTTCTGCAGATGGCCGACCGCCGCGGGAATCTCGTTCAGTTCCAGATGAACCATGCCCAGCCCCAGACGCGACAGATAATAATTGTCATCCAGTTGCACCGCTCTGGCAAAGTGCGGACGGGCGGCGCGGACATCTTGGGCACGCAGATAGGCCAGGCCCAGCCCGGTCAGAATCAGGGACTGATCCGGGGCCGCGGCGGCAGCCTGCAGATATGTCGCGATGGCACCGGACACGTCCCCCTGCGCTTCCTGCTCGCGGGCCTTGTCATACAGCTCGTACCCCTTCGCGGTTGTCTTCAAGCCGGCAATGGCACGCTGAAAAGGCTGCGCGTTAAGCACAAAACGGGAATCAGCCGTCTGGGCCGGGTAGCGCTGGGCAACATAGGCTTGCAGATCCTGCATGCGTTCCTTGGAGAAAGGATGGGTACGGAACAGTCCCGTCAGCCACATCGGCTCGGCCCCGCCCTCCACGGTGCGGTAAAAAAATTCCTGCAGCTGGATGCTGCCGCGGGGGTTGTAACCGGCGCGCACCATGTAATCGACCCCCAGGCGGTCGGCCTGGCGTTCCTGGTCCCGGCTGAACCGGTTGTCCAGCAAGCCGGCGGCGAGCTGCCCTGCCTGGGTGGCGGCGGTGCCATAGGCGCTGGAACCGGTCGCCGCCGAGAGCACCGCCAGTCCGACGTTCAGCAGGGTACCGCGCTGCATGCCCTGCACCGAATCGCGAGCGGTGACGTGCCCCACCTCATGACCGAGAACGGCTGCCAGCTGGGCTTCATTTTCGAGACTGGCCAGCAACCCCCGGGTAATGGCGATATAGCCACCCGGCAGGGCGAAGGCATTGGGGGTGGAATCGTTAAGCACGCGGAACTCGTAAGGCAGCTCCGGCCTTTCGGAGACCCTGGCCACACGCAAACCGACGCTGTTGACATAACCGGCAAGCTGCTTATCGGCATACTCGCCGCCCATCTGCTGCACGGCTTTCGGAAAAGCCTCCTTGCCCAGCTGAATTTCCTGGGAGGGCGACACGGAAAATAGCGCCAGCTCCTGCCGGCCCGTAACCGGATTGACGGCACAGCCCGCCGTACACAGCCATGCCAATGCCGCAACAGACACCAACCGAACAGATGTGATACGCATAATAGCGACTCCCTTCTCGGAAATTCGTGAGACAAACAGACGACATCAAATATTTTTTATCATAAAACGCCGCTGCCGCCGCGGCAAGAGGGTTATCCCGGGCAATTGCGCCAATCGTTCGCCCCCGGCTGATATGCTTCGCCGGCACAGGTGCGGTTGTCAGCGGCCGGAAGATTTGTGCTCGAATTTTTATCTGGCATAAAAATCTGTGTTGTTATAGCATGGTGAGATTTTTCAATACAACAACCCGGGCAAGGAGACCATAGACGTTTTATGCTGCAAAACATTCGTAACATCGCCATTATCGCCCACGTCGACCACGGCAAGACAACCCTGGTGGACGCCATGCTGAGACAATCCGGCGTCTTCCGAGACAACCAGGTGGTTGCCGAACGGGTCATGGACAATAACGACCTGGAAAAAGAGCGGGGCATCACCATCCTTTCAAAAAACCTTTCCATCCATCACAACGGCCTCAAGATCAATGTCGTCGACACTCCCGGCCATGCCGATTTCGGCGGAGAGGTGGAGCGGGTACTGAAGATGGTCGATTGCGTGCTGCTGCTGGTGGACGCTTTCGACGGCCCCATGCCCCAGACCCGCTTCGTGCTGAAAAAATCCCTCGATCTGGGACTGAAGCCGATCGTCGTCATCAACAAGATCGACCGCCCCGGTTGCCGGCCGGCCCAGGTGGTGGACATGGTTTTCGATCTGTTCTGCGAACTCAACGCCTGCGAGGAACAGCTCGACTTCCCCATCATCTACACCAACGCCAAGGCCGGCATCGCCAAGCGCGACCTTGACCAGGAATCGGACAACCTCGAACCGCTGTTCGACCTGATCCGCGAGAAAGTCAGCCCCCCCGCCGGGAACCCGGATGCCCCCTTCCAGATGCTGGTTACAAGCATCGGCTACAACGACTACCTGGGTCGCATCGCCACCGGCAAGATTGCCAACGGCAAGGTTCGCACCGGCCAGACCATCGCCCTGATCAAGCGGGACGGCAGTGTCGGAAAGGGGCGCATCAGCAAATTGATCGGCTACCAGGGGGTTACCCAGATCGAACTGGAACAGGCCCCGGCCGGCGACATTGTCAGCATCGCCGGATTCGAAGAGGTCGGCATCGGGGAAACCTTCGCCGATGAAAGCTGCCCCCAGGCGCTGCCTTCCATCGCCATCGACGAGCCGACCCTGTCCATGAACTTTTCCATCAACACCTCGCCCTTCGCCGGCCGGGAAGGAAAATTCGTCACCTCGCGCAATCTGCGCGACCGCCTGATGCGCGAGTTACGCACCAACGTCTCCCTGCGCGTCGAAGAAACGGACAACACCGATACCTTTCGGGTTTCGGGGCGCGGCGAACTGCATCTTTCCATCCTCATCGAAAACATGCGCCGGGAAGGGTTCGAGCTCTCCGTCTCCAAACCGGAAGTCATTTTCAGGGATATCGACGGTCAGCGCTGCGAGCCCATGGAACATCTGATCATCGATGTTCCCGAGGAGCATCAGGGCACGGTCATTGAAAAACTCGGCAAACGCAAGGCGGAAATGATCTCCATGCACCCCATGGATGGCATCAACCGGCTGGAGTTCAGCATACCGGCCCGCGGCCTGATTGGTTTCCGTACCGAGTTTCTGACCGACACCCGCGGCACCGGCGTCATGAACCACACCTTCAATGAGTACGCACCCTACAAAGGCCCCATTCCCGGCCGCAGCAACGGCGTGCTGGTAGCTATGGAAGATGGCGAAACGGCGGGCTACGCCCTCTTCACCCTGCAGGATCGCGGCACCCTGTTCGTCGACCCCGGCGTCAGGGTCTACGAAGGCATGATCATCGGTGAAAACGCCA
Source organism: Syntrophotalea sp. (assembly GCF_050253115.1). Lineage (NCBI taxonomy): Bacteria > Pseudomonadati > Thermodesulfobacteriota > Desulfuromonadia > Desulfuromonadales > Syntrophotaleaceae > Syntrophotalea > Syntrophotalea sp. Next base: position 10,048 of record NZ_JBFWJQ010000047.1, on the reverse strand, counting down.
AGCAGAGCGACATGGTGGTCAATCCGTGCAAAGGCAAAAAGCTTACCAACGTCCGGGCATCGGGCAGCGATGATGCCATTCGCCTGACGCCGCCGCGGTTGCTGAGCCTGGAGCAGGCTCTCGAATACATCAACGACGACGAACTGGTCGAAGTCACCCCGACCTCCATTCGGCTGCGCAAGAAACTGCTCGACGCCAATGCCCGCAAAAAGTTCGATAAAAACAAATAGCCCGTTTTGAACGGCGGCCCGTTGTATCAACGGGCCGCTTTTTCCATTTTTCACCAACTGATTGTCTTGTCATAACCGGGCAATCTGACTATATTCGGATCAAATCGGATTTCACGCCCCTATCCACACCATGCTGGACAAAGCTCTGCTGTCAGGAGGGTTCATGCATCAGGCACTGTCGACCCAACATCAGTCCATTCTGCTGGCCATTGCCAGACAATCCATCGCGTGCTGCGTCCGCACCGGCCAGCTCTGCGTCGAACCGAGAGAGGAAAAAGCCCTCAATGCACGGCTCGGCTGTTTCGTATCCATCAAAAAGGATGGACGCCTGCGCGGCTGCATCGGCAATTTCCAGTCTCAATGGCCCCTCTACCGCGAAGTTGCGGAAATGGCCTGCGCCGCCGCCACCAAGGATCCGCGCTTCTATCCCATGGAAGAAACCGATCTTGACAAGTTCCACGTGGAGATCTCGGTGCTTTCACCTTTGCAGAAAATCGACGACATACAGGCCATTCAGGTTGGAACCCATGGCCTGTATATAGAAAAAGGCTTTCACCGGGGGGTGCTGCTGCCCCAGGTTGCCGTTGAATACGGCTGGGATCGGGACACCTTCCTGCAGCAGACCTGCACCAAAGCGGGGCTGCCGGCCAATGCCTGGGATTCCGAAAATGCGGATATTTACATCTTTTCGGCCCAGGTTTTTGGCGACCAACCATAGTGCGCCGGGGTGTCCGCGGCGGCCATCGCGACTTGCACAAACTGCACAGAATTCTGGCAATACGCTAACTTGATCGCTGTTCCGATAACTTACACGGCTTCCACCCCGGCGATTCCCGGGGTTCTCCACAAACACTGTGGACAACTGCTCCCCCGACCCTGTTTCACACCTCGCTGCGGCAAGGAATCACGATGAAACGCCGTTGATCTTCCCTCAAGCCGGGGTAAGCTTGCAGCAGGCAATGCAGCAAACATCAACCCGATAATCGGTTTTGCACCATGACCAAAATTCATCCGAAAGCCAGGGCTCCTTGGCAGGCTTCGCTTCTGGAACCGATGATCCGGGGGCGGATCGGCCCACGCCAGGCGGGCACCGCAACGACGCAATCGGTGACTCCCGTCGACCGCATAACCCTGTCGGCATCAGGACTTGCTGCCGCCGCCCGCTTCAGCAACTGTATCCGGCGGCCAGCCGACGCCTGCGCCATCGCCCTGCCCGCTCCCTGCGCATCCAGCGAAGTATCCGATGCGGGAGCGGTTGCGGAAAGCCCAGCGGAAACTCCGGCGGCGCGCCGGCGGATTCGCGAATCCTACGAAAAACAACCTGGCGACTCCGACTGGCCGGCGGAGCGACGGGGATCGCAAATCGATATCCTGGTTTAGTGCAACGGCAAACACCGAAAAAAGCGGCGTTCCAACCACACTTTTTTTATGTCACGATCGGCTGTGCTTCCCGGATCGATGCCCTTTTTACCCTGAAACGAGGTTTAAAAAACAAAAATTTCTGTTACATAGCCGGATTTTTTGCTAGTATACCGGCGTATTTTTTGTCACACCCTGTTTGTTACGAGCCACCGCCATAGTCAGGGGCATGCAGCAAGCGGAGGCAACCTGAACGGATACCCATGTTCTATTCATTGCGCAGCGTCCTCCTTGTCCACAACAATGCCAAAGAGAGAAACGGTTTGGCCGTCGCCATCCGGCGCACCGTCGACTGCGCCGTCCTCGAGGCGAATTCCCCCGAAGAAGCCCTGGCATTGATGCAGGAAGACGAAATATCCGTCATCCTCACGGATCTTTTCGCGCCCACCAACCAGGGGCTGGACCTTCTGAAGCAGGCTTCGCAACTCAACACCCAGGTCGTGACCATTGTCGGCACCCCGGTCGACCAGCGCAACATGGGGCTGGAGGCGTTGAAGCTCGGCGCCTTTTTCTGCCTCAACACCCCCTACAACCACGAGGAAACCATCATTGCCACTTCCCGCGCCCTGCAGCATCACGATTTGCTCACCAAAGGCGAAGTGCGCGGTCGCAAATTCCGCAAATCCGACGGTTTTCACGGGATTATCGGCCAGTCCCCGAAAATGCGGCAGCTTTTCAATTGTATTGAAAAGCTGGCTGTGGAGGGGGATTCTTCGGTGCTGGTACTCGGGGAGAGCGGCACCGGCAAGGAACTGGTGGCCCGCGCCATCCATGCCCATGGGCCCCGCAGTCGCAAGAATTTCGTACCGGTGAACTGCGCCGCCATTCCCGAGGACCTTCTGGAAAGCGAATTGTTCGGCTACGTCAAGGGGGCTTTCACCGGCGCCAATCAGGCCAAGATGGGACGTCTGCAATACGCCGATGGCGGGACCCTGTTTCTGGATGAAATCGGCGACATGAAGGCCAGCCTGCAGGCCAAGCTGCTGCGGGTCTTGCAGGAAAAGGAGTTCGAACCCGTCGGCGGCGTTAAGCCGGTTTCCATCGACGTGCGGGTGGTGGCCGCGACGCACCGCGACCTCGAAAAATCCGTTGCCGAAGGACGTTTCCGCGAGGATTTGTATTACCGGCTCAATGTCATTCCTCTGCCGATTCCGCCCTTGCGCAAACGAAAGGACGACATCCCGCTGCTCATCGACCGGTTTGTCGCCATCTACAATCGCAAGAAAAAAAACCCCTTCAAGGGGTTTGAGGAAGACGCCATGCAGGCGCTGAAACTATACCCGTGGCCAGGCAACGTACGCGAACTGGAAAACCTGGTACAGCGCATGTCCATCTTTTTTGCCGGGCAGACCGTCAACCGCGAGGATCTTCCGGAGAAGTACCAATGCCTCGATGAAGCGGCCCCCGCGCAGCAAGCCTCGCAAGGGCCTGAAAACACCATCAGTCTGGAAGAAGGCGGCGTTGACTTCAATCTGCTGGTCAGCCGTTTCGAGAATCAGCTGATTCTGCAGGCGCTCAATATCACCGGCGGCAACAAGCGCGAAGCCGCGAAACTGCTCAACCTCAAGCGCACCACCCTGATCGAAAAACTGAAACGCAAAAACATCCAGACCGGCGAGGGCTGAGGCCGCCGCGGCTGGAAAGAGCTGTCACCCGATGAAAACTAGGCCAGGTGCTGTCTCAGCTTGTCCCTGATGTCCTCCGGGGAACTGGGCAGTACCACAATATCCCGCACACCGTATTTTACCGCCTGCAGTACCTGGCTGCGGGTCCACTGACCGCCCGCGGCAATCAGCGGCACCTTCTCTCCCAGAACCGCCCTGGCCTTGATGATGGCCGCCAGACCCTGCTCCTTGGTGTCGTCCATGGTGAACACCGCTGCTTTCACCGGAGCGGTGCCTTGCGGTCCGAAAGGCTGGAAGTCATCCTGATATCCGACCACCTGCGGCACGAAACCTTCGGCGATGCAGGCATCGGCGAGATCATGCGATCCCTCCTTGCGCCCCGTCACCACCAGCACCGTATTTCGCGGATCTTCCGCCCTGTCCGCGGCCTGCGTCGGCACGGCCTCGACAACGGCAGCCGCCTGCCGAGGCGCGGCGGGCTCGATCACAAGCGGTTCAAGCCCCAGCAGATCCGAGGGAAAAAGCATCTCCATGCACTGCAGTGGCTGCCCGTCCAGGGTCATGCCGAAAGACACCTGGTACAGGTCCCCCGGCCCGAAAGGCTTGTCGCTTTCGGCCTCGATCCTGCCGGGAACCACCACTTCAATCGTATTTTTTTTAAAATGCAGCTTGTCCAGCGCGGCTTCGTCAAAGGCCTGGATCAGCTCGCCCGAGATGATGTTGACGATCTCGCCATAGGCATCGGCCTCATCTTCATTGAAGGCTTCCTTGCGTACCTGTTTTTCCAGCTCGGCAGGCGGCAGCATGATCAAAGTGCCGCCAAGCAGCACTGCGTCCTTCAATTGATTGAAGCAGTACATCTTGCCTTCGCGGCTGCCACTGACGTCAAAGTCGGCCATCACCAGCTTTTTTTGGAAAGATGCGAAAAAGCCGGCTTTGGTCACACGGCGCTCGGCGGCCAGAGATACGGCCACTTCGCAACCGAGAAGATCGCCCAGACCGACCGCCAGTTTTTCCGCAAGCGTATCAAGTATGGCTGTTATATGCTGGTTTTCGCCCATAACCGTCAACAATCGCCGCCGCCGGCCGCCATCAGGCGGTCCGGCTCCGGGGCACAGGAAATAATCACCCGTTGAAAATCAAAAAACCGCACGATCCGCCGCCGGGAGGCGCTCCCCCGGCAGCCGATCGCGCGGTTTTCACCATCAACTGTTCTGCAGATAGCATTCAACCAGAAACGCGCCTTCCTCGATGCAAAAAGGCACAATCACGCCATCGCCATCCGAAAGGCACTCCACCTCGTACTCGGCTCCGGAGATCGCCGAGGGAATGGCCAGTTTGAGGCCGGTGCCGGTCTCGGTGAGCATGGATTTGACGCTGCCGGCGAGCATATTGGCGAGTTCACCGATGGCATCCTTGACGTCGTCGTTGATCTCCTCGACATCCATGAACAGAAACTTGCTGGTGATGGCCATGGCAACGTCATTGGGAACATGGATAGCCAGCATGCCGCGATAGTTGCCAGCCAGTCCGACCAGGCCGGAAACCGAATCGGTAAATTTGTTGGAGCGCGTCGCCAGAGGCGCGGACGGATGTGCCTCGCACATCAGCATGGATTGAAAAATTTCCTGCGTTGCATCCGAAATACATTTACCTAAATCCACGGAATGTTCTCCTTATCACAGGAAATTGCCCAACACCTCTTGGACCTGCTCCGGTGTGAAGGGCTTTTTGATCGTGCCCACGGCGCCGAGGGACAAGGCTTCGTTAAGCACGTCGGTACCCGCCTCGGTAGTTATCATCACGACGGGGATGGCCTTGATCTGGGCATCCGCGTTTTTCTGGCGCAAGAATTCGATGCCATCCATAACCGGCATGTTGATGTCGCTCAGCACAATATCGACGGTTTCTCCCGCCAAAATTTCCAGGGCAGCCTGCCCGTCAGCGGCTTCCAGCAATTTTTCAAACTCGAAGCCGGCCTGGCGCAAGGAGCGTGCGACAATTTTCCGCATGGTGTTGGAGTCATCAACAATCAGAACCTTTTTTCCCATGATGCCGTTTATCCTTCCATAAAGGGTGTAAAGCCCGGCCCGTTATGAGGCCTCAGGCAGTTTCCGAATCCGTCGGGAACAACCCGCAGCCGATAATGGTCAGGGACAGCGGATCTCCCTCCACATCGTACTTCCAGGTTTTTCTGGGACCGTCGCATAAAACCGGCCGTTCCCGGCACACCTCCGGCAAACCGAGCCGATAGGTCTGGTCGCCGGGTAAAAAGTCGTTAAGCAGACGTCCGGCAACCGTATTGAGAAGCTCTCCGAGCATATCGGTCTGGATCTGCTCGACCACCTCGTCGTCCGGAAAGGCGTGCACCACATCGATGACGTTCCCGAGCAGCGAAACCGGCACCGTCAGCACCAACTCCGCCTGCACCGGGTCGAGAACCAGCAGACGCGCCGACATGCTGTTTTCCGCGGTCTCTTCGGCGGTATCGCCGGTTTGCGGCAGAACTTCCATGAACGCCATATTCTCGAGCGTCACGGCAATGGATTGGCGAACCAGTTCATCAAAATTGCGGTTCATGATTTCTCCCTGTTCATTGCATCAGCGGTTCGAGCTTCTTCAGGAGCGTGGCCGGTGAAATCGGCTTGTCAAGGACCGCGAACGCCCCCAACTCGGACAGCAGCGCCTCCTTCGCAGGATTTCCCGCACTGGTGATCACCACCACCGGCACATGGTTGAGCTTGGGGCTGCCCTTGACCCACTTGAGCAGTGTTTCACCGTCCATGATGGGCATGTTGAGGTCGGTGACCAGCAGATCGGCCGGTTCTTCCTTGAGTCTGGCAAGGGCCTCCCTGCCATTGGGAACTTCCACCATGCCGGCGTCTCCCAGACCGATGATCTCCAGACAGCGCCGGATAACCATGCGCGCCGTGGCCGAGTCGTCGGCAATGACGATGCGTTTCACTTATAAACCTCCTCTTCAGAAGAAAGAGACGAAACTGCTTTTTTAAACTGGACTTCCGCCTCCAGCAGAATTTGCGCCAGGGACTGAGACGTAATCTCGAAGTACTCCGTGTAACCGGCATCCAGCTGATATTGCATGCCGTCGTTACCGGTATCGCAGCCGGCCATCATGGCGCACATGTCACCCAGATGCGCGGCAAATGCCAGGGCACGGTATTCCTCCGGCGCCTGTTGCGGCGTATGATGGTGCAAAATGGCCTGCTGCAGGGATTCGGGAAACTTCCAGTGCCGCGCCATTTCATATCCGACCTGGGCATGATTCATCCCGGCCAGAGCCTGTTCGGCCGCCAGGTAATCGGCAACGCTGCCCTGCTGGATTCGCTCCAGCGCCTGGGGAGCCGCGGTTTTCCAGAACGGCGAAAAAACATATTTGCCGATGTCGTGCAACAGTCCGGCGGTAAACGCCAGCCCGGTTTCAAAACCCTGACGTGCGAACCTGGCAACTTCGCAGCTGGAAAAAGCCGCAAACAGGTCATGGCGCCACAAAGCGTTTTCCTGGCCATCATACCCGTCCAGCGGTTGGCTGAAAAGATCGCCGGTGCTGTCCGCCAGAACGGTGCTCACCACAATCCATTTTCCGAGGTAGCTAATGGCACGCTCAAGGGATGTCACCGGAGACAACAGACCGAAAACCGGCGAATTGACGACCTTGAGAACCCTGGCGGTAAGAGCTGCATCATATTTGACGATATTGACGACGTCGTCAAGTTCATAATCTTCCCCTGCCAGAAGCTGCAGCAAGCGGCTGACATTGGGCGACAGCATCGGCAGTTTTTCAATAGCTTCCCGGATATGCCCGGCGCTGATCATGGATTCCATCCCCCCCCCCTTCATATCTGCCACTGGCCACGGCCGGGACACGACACGGCCACCAGCCCGGTATCCACATGCAACGTGACGGTACGGCTGAAATTCTGCCCGACATCTTCCGCGACCGGCCCCATGCCAAGCGTCCACAAAATTTTCTTTACCGCCAATATGTTGCGCTTGCCGATGTTGAACGTGTCGTTGCCGGCCATTACCGACGCCCCGCCCAGCATTTTCACCACCAGCCCGCGGCCTTTGGCCTGGCAGCCCAGGCGCGCCATCTCCCTGAACAGCAAAGGGACGCCAAGATCGGCAAAATAGCCCGGGCATTCCTCGGACTTGGCGCGGTTGAGCTTCGATTCGGGAAGCGCGACATGCACCATCCCCGCAATTTTAAGGTTGGGATCGTACATGGTCACGGCCACGCAGGAACCCAGGGCATAGGTCTTGACCACCGCACCGGGCTGGCTGGTAGCGCCCAGCCCCCCGATCCCCAGAATGATATCGCTCATACGCGCCGCTCCGAAAGCAAATCGACAATTCTTCCCGCCATGCAGTCCAGCGGCACCAGGGCGTGGGCGCCACCAAGTTCATAAGCCACCTTTGGCATGCCGAACACGACGCAGCTGGCTTCGTCCTGGGCCAGATTGCGCGCCCCCGCGTCGCGCATGGCTTTCATTCCCTCGGCGCCGTCGGAACCCATGCCGGTCAGCATCACGCCGATGGCATTGCCTCCTACATGCTGGGCGACGGAATGCATCATCACATCCACAGAGGGACAATGTCCCTTGACCGGAGGCCCCGGCTCGCAGCGCACCTGATACATACCACCGGAGCGCACCACCTTCATGTGGTACCCCCCGGGACCGATAAGCACCCGGCCGGGCATGATACGATCGCCGCTGACGGCTTCCTTGATCTCCATGGCACACAGCTGATTGAGACGCTCGGCGAACAGCCGCGTAAAACCGGCCGGCATGTGCTGCACGATGACGACTCCCGGCATGGTCGCCGGAAACTGGGCGATGATCTTGCGAATCGCCTCGGTTCCTCCGGTGGAGGCGCCGATGGCGATGACTTTATCCGTCGATTCCGCCAGGGCACGCTTTTCCAGGGTCTTCAGCTGGCTGGGCACAGCATGACGCGCGGCTTTCCAATGAGAAACATTGGCGGTGGACGCCAGCTTGACCTTGGCGCACAATTCCGCCAGCATTTCCCTGAGTCCCCGGGCGATATCGCTGGTCGGCTTGGAGACGAAATCAACGGCGCCGGCCTCCAGGGAATCGAGGGTGATCTGCTTGCCTTTCTGGGTCAGAGAGGAGACCATGACCACCGGCAGCGGATATTGCGGCATCAATCGGCGCAGAAAGTCGACCCCGTCCATGCGCGGCATTTCAACATCCAGGGTAAGGACGTCGGGCTGCAGTTTTACGATCTTGTCCCGGGCGATGTAGGGATCTCCGGCGGTCCCGACAACTTCGATATTGGGGTCCAGGGACAGCCCCTGGCTGAGAATCTGCCGGACAAGAGCGGAATCGTCTATAACCAGAACACGAATTTTTTTTGGCATCGATAATATCGGATCACTGTTTGTGGTAGACGGCGGGAGCCAGATATCTGAACAGATTCTGGCCCCGTCCCAGGGTTTCCGAGTGCCCCAGAAAAAAGTAGCCGCCTTCGGCGGTATGCCGATGAAACTTCTGCACCAGGGCCTTGCGCGTCGGGTCGTCGAAATAAATCATCACATTGCGACAGAAAATGACATGAAAAGGCTTTTTGAACGGGAAAACGTCATTCATGAGATTGAACCGCCGAAAAGTTGCCTCCTGTCGCAACTCCGGCACCACTTCGTACTGGCCGTCGGACAAACTGCGAAAATACTTGCGCAGCAGCGATTCGGGCAGCATCTTGACCCGGTCCCGCGGATAGATGCCGCGCCGGGCGATATCCAGAACCCGGGAGGAAATATCGGTGGCCAGTATGCCGCCATCCCACTGGCAATACCTGTTGCCGAGAAACTCGCGCAGCAGCATCAGCAGCATGTACGCTTCTTCACCGCTGGAGCAGCCGGCGCACCAGATACGGATGTCGCGGCTGCCCCGTTGCTCCAGAGCTGTTGCAAGCTGCGGCAATACGGTATCGCTGAAAAACTCGAAATGCGACTTTTCCCGAAAAAAATAGGTGTGGTTGGTCGAAATACGATCGACCAGCAAACTCAGCGCCTGCTCGGTTTTATCCTCCAGCAACGCCTCATAGTAACTTTTGAAACTGGCATGGCCGCTTTGCCGAAGGATCTTTTGCAGCCTGCCGACCAGCAAAGACCGTTTCTGATCCGTCAGATTGATTCCGAAACGCTGATAGATCAGCGAACGCAGCAAACCGAACTCCTCGTCGGAGATGCTCATGAGCATGCCGCTGTCAGGAAAGGCGGCCTGGCCTGCAATTAACGCATCAGACATAAAACAGTCTCTGTACGTCCAGAAGGATCTTGACTTCATCATTGACCTTGCCGAGTCCCTGCACATACTGGCCGGAACGCCCGGCTCCCGCCGGCGGGGGCTCGATCTGGCCATCGGCGATTTCCGTAACCTCCTTGACCTGATCGATAATCAGGCCCGCGGTGCCGCTTTCCACATGCACCACGATAATGCAGGTACGTTCATCGTATTCCCGGCCGACCATACCGAATCTGGATCGGATATCCATCACCGGAATGACTTTGCCGCGCAGGTTGATGACTCCCTTCATGTACCCCGGCAGATCGGGCACTTCATTGATCTTCTGAATGCCGACGATTTCGGTGACATGACGGATTTCAATGCCAAAGTCCTCATTGCCGACCTTGAATACCAGAAATTTCCCGTGCAGGGTGTCTTCAGAGGAAACATCCGCTCTGGCGGCAACATCCCAATCCATTCCAGCAGTCATACCATCCAATCTCCT
>NZ_JBFWJQ010000046.1:0-19248 GCF_050253115.1 Syntrophotalea sp. | reverse complement strand
GCATAGCGGACTTTTAGATAGGGCGTTGGATGAAAAATACCGAAAGCACTTAGCTGAGAAGAAAATGATGGTCAACGAACTTTACCTGACAGTCATTTACCGTCCAGAAGCTTCCGGGCCTTTCAGTATTTTTTCACGGTTGGAAATAAATCCGGAGGTTCTGAAACAGCAACAGGACGAAGCCATAGAGAAGTTGAATGAGCTCGTCTCTGTTGTGGTCGGTTCTCTTGCAGCCTACGGTCCTCGTATTCTCGGCACCTATGTCCGTTTAGGACGACTGCATTCGGAGACTCTGGAGTTCCTTGATTATCTGGCTAATGGCGACTGGATCCCCCGCGCACTCCCACGTCAGAAAATTTCCGATTGCCTGGCCAGAAACAGGCCCTTTTTCGGATCGGATGCACTGGAACTCCGCGGGGTCGTGGAGAGCAAAGTAGGCGCGATTCTGGGGATTTCCGAATATCCGGAAGGTACCGAACCGGGGCTTCTTAATGCACTGCTGTCCGCTCCCTTTCCGCTCATCCTCACACAGAGCTTCCAATTTCTGTCAAAACCGGTGGCCATTGAATTATTGCTACGTCAACAACGCAGGCTGCAAACCGCCGGAGACCTTGCCGTGTCCCAAGTCGAAGAAATAGACGACGCTCTGGACGATCTGGCCTCCGGACGCATTGTTTACGGCGAGCATCATTTGTCTTTGGCTGTTTTCGCGGAAAATCTCCGGCAATTAAGGGCCAACCTGGCGGCCGCTCGGGCGGAAATGGCAGATTGTTCGATAGTGGTGGCCCGTGAGGATTGGGCCCTGGGAGCTGCCTATTGGGCACAATTGCCTGGTAATTTCAGATATCGGCCCCGGCCGGCTCCGATAAGTTCGAGAAATTTCGCCGGATTCTCCAGCTTCCACAACTACCCGACGGGCCGACCGACCGGAAACCAATGGGGACCTGCTGTGGCCATGTTTCGCACCAGTTCCGGAGCTCCTTATTACTTTAATTTCCATGAGCCCCTGGACAACGCCAAAGCCAAAATGAAAGCCGTAGCCGAACGGGAGTTAGGTGCTGACAGTTTGCAGGAAGAAAGAGAAGAGCAAAAGGCCCTCGGCAATACCCTGATTATCGGGCCGTCAGGCTCGGGAAAAACAGTTGTTCAAGGCTTCCTGATGTCCCAAGCCAGAAAGTTTCGACCTACTCAGGTTGTTTTCGACAAAGACCGGGGATTGGAGATTTTCGTGCGGGCAAGCGGGGGCATATATTCTCCCCTTAAAACAGGGGAACCCACCGGGTTCAATCCTTTCAACCTTGCGACCACCGAAGCGAGCATGCTGTTTCTTAATCACCTGGTTAAAAAGATTTGCGGCGGCGGGTTCTCAAACCGACAGGAAAAGGAGATCGACAACGCTATCCGCGGTGTTATGGGTTTGCCGGAGCATCTGCGTCGCCTGGGTCGCTGTTTGGATTTTCTCGATCCCGTGGACCCAGAAGGCCCTCATGCCAGGCTATCAAAGTGGTGCGGAGAGGGCTCCCTTGCCTGGGTGCTTGATAACCCGGAAGACCGTCTGGATTTTCAAAACAATACCATTTTCGGGTTCGATGTGACGGAGTTTTTGGACCATGACGAAATCCGCACCCCTATCATCATGTACCTGTTTTATCGCATCGAGCAGTTGATCGACGGACGCAGATTCATGGCGTTTCTGGATGAATTTTGGAAACTCCTGCTGGATGAGTATTTCGAGGATTTTGCGCAGAACAAGCAAAAGGTCATTCGGAAGCAGAATGGCATCATGGTCTATGGTACCCAGTCGGCGAAAGACGTGCTCGAATCGCCCATCGCCCACACCCTGATCGAGCAATGCGCCACCATGATCTTCATGCCGAATCCGAAAGCCGACCGGAAAGACTACATGGACGGCTTCCATCTGTCCGAAAGGGAATTTCAATTAATCAAAGAAGATATGGCTCCCGGATCGCGGCGGTTTCTCATCAAACAAGGACAAAGCAGCGTAGTTGCAGAATTGAAATTGCAGGGCTTTGATGACGAACTGGCGGTGATTTCCGGGACTACTGACAATGTGCAGATGGTTGCCCGCATTATCGAAAACCATGGCGAAGATCCGGCCGTATGGCTGCCGATCTTCCATAAGCAAAGGAGGCTTGCAAAATGAAATGCAAAACGGTCGCCGTCATACTGGCCGGAGCGCTCACAGTTGCCTCTTTTTTCCCCAGAAAGGCAGTTGCGGGGGGCATTCCGGTTATCGATACAAGCAATTTGGCCCAGTCTATTAAGCAGGTCATGTATATGGTAAAGCAAATCGAACAGCTGAAAAATCAGTTGGAAATCGCTGAAACCCAGCTGGACCGCATCAGCGGATCGCGGGGCATGGGAGGGATTATAAGCTCTCAATACGACGTAGCCATGGATCTGAACCAGGCCGAAATATTGGAAGATCTGGGGCTTAAGAGTGCGGAAGAAAACGGTCTAACAGGAAAAGAGGCCTCACTTTATGACGAGGCGAACGAGAATGTGTCTTCATGGCTTGGACAGTCTGAAAAATCACTGGAGCAAGCCCGGGATAGATTCAGTGAGCTTTCAAAGCTGGTGGCGAAGGTAAACAACTGTCCGGACCAGAAAGACATTTTGGATCTGCAAGCCAGGATTCAGGCAGAGCAAGTTCTTTTGCAAAATGAAATGGTCAAGCTTGCCATGCTTCAAGCCCGGGCCGAAGCTCGGGAAGCTGCTCACAAGCAAAAAATCCGGCAAATGACCGTTGAGACAACTGGAGAGTATACCCCTATTGACTGGTAAAGGAGAAAAAATAATGGCTAAAAAAACTTTGTCCGTACGCAATGCCGTTCTTCTTATTGTTGTTTTTTCTTGCTGCTTTTTGGGCGGCTGTGGCCAGGATAAATCGCTTGTGACAGGAGAAACAAAATCCTTCGAATGGTTTATAGAACACCCTGACGCAAGACGCAAAGCTTTGTCTGTCTGTAGCGAAAACAATTGGGAGCTTAAAGATTTGCCTAACTGTGACAACGCCATAGAAGCTGAAACAGTTGTCCGGGTACGGCGGAAAAGGATGAATAAATAAAGGAGCGCCAACATGGGGCCCGATCTTTTTCAAGGAATTTTTGGCCTGATAGACACAACGCTAGGCACCTATATTATCGACACGGCCACCAATAGCATAAAGTTTGTCAAACCTATTTTTCAAAGCCTCATGATTGTCTGGATGGCGATATGGGGCTATATGGCCATGATGGGGCAAACGAATGAACCTTTAAAGGAAGGCATTTTTCGTATTTTAAGGATAGGTTTCATTTTTGCCTTGGGTTTAACCCTTGGTACCTATATGAATGTTACTGCAAATTTCCTTAACAAAGGCCCCGAACAAATTGCCGCAGTAATAATGGGGACCAATCCTGATAAAATAAACAGCTCAATAGGTGGTTCCTTAGATAATCTTTACATCAAGGTTTTTGAAATAACCGATGAGTTCTTTGAAAAAGGCGGGGTACTAAATGGGAATTTTGGAATGTATATTCTTGGATTTGCATTTATGATTTTAGGCACAGCCCTTTTGTTAGCTGTAGCATTTTTTATGATATCGGCAAAAATTATGACAGCAATATTATTAGGTGTTGGGCCATTATTTATAGTTTTTCTTTTATTTAAAGGAACACAAAGATTTTTCGAAAGCTGGTTAAACCAACTATGTAATTACGGAATGATTCTTATCTTGACGGTTGGCTTAGGATTGGTGGCCCTTAAATTAGCAAATGCCTTTGTGATAAAAATGGGTTTTCCTGATGGAGCAATGGGAGACATAGCAACAACCTATGCTAAAGGATTGACCAATATAGACAGTATTCTGAAGCTTTTGATTGTGTTCGCAATAACAGTTCTTCTCCTGCTACAGATTCCATCAGTAGCCTCCGCCCTTGGGGGAGGCGTCGCCCTGGGAACTGCGGCCATCATAGGTAAGACTTTAAGTCTTATGAGCCCTACAGGGATTATGAGAGCAGGCAATACCTATAGAAAAGGTGCCAGGAGTATAAAAAATAAAACAAGAACCTCAAAAAAAGGGACAGAGGCTTTTAAGAAGACTTTCGGGCGGGGGAATTCCATTACTCAGGTCTGAAGAAAAAAGGAGGGCAATTTTGAAACACCCTGTATTTATCATTTTCCTGCTTTTTACGCTGGTGGCTTGCTCTCCCCCGAGACCGCCCTGTTGTAAAGACGTCGGTGGGATGGGGCTGCATCCGATCAACCCTGAAATGATGTCCGGAGAGCAGATTAAGGCTCTTCAGGCCCGGGGCAGCTAAAAAGGTTCGAGGAGATCCATACGATGGCTAAAAAACCCGGGAAAACAAAGGCCGCTTTGGAAAAGGAATATTTTTCAGAAGCACGCAGCTGGGACATAGACACGACCTTCCGGATGAAAAAATCTGAAAGGCGCGCGTGGCTTGTTGCCGTAATAGCGATAGCCCTCGCCGTAATCGAGGGCTTTGCAATCGCCAGCCTGACTCCGCTGAAAAGCATTGAACCGTTTGTCATCCGGGTGGACAACAATACCGGTTTGGTAGACGTTGTTTCTGTCCTTGCCGAAACCGACGGCGTGGTAAAGCAGGAAGCTCGAGAGGCCCTCGATAAGTATTGGCTGGGGCAATATATCCTTTATCGGGAACGCTATCAATGGGATACGCGGGATTATGACCGTCGCATAGTAGGCCTGTTGTCAGCCTCCGGCATTCAACAAGAATATGCAGATTATACGGATCCCAAACGCAACCCTGCGGCGCCGGTTCTGGTTTTTGGGCAAAATGCCGAAGTCGCAACCCATGTCAAAAGCATTTCTTTTATCAACTCCGGCGAAGTTGTTAACGGGGAAAAACGGATAACCGCTCTGGTTCGATACACCAAGACGGTTAAACGCCCCGGTGAAATAAATGCGATCACACACTGGGGGGCAACAGTGACTTTCGTTTATCGTAATGCCGCCATGAAGGTTGAGGATCGCCTTAAAAACCCTCTGGGCTTCCAGGTCGTCGGATACCGGAACGATCAGGAAAGCATAGGGGGCTGATATGATCCGGACCGCATCCTTTACCGTTTTGTTCGCTGCCTTTTTATTTCTGCCGGCATCTCTTTTGTCTCTTGAAGTGCCCAAAGGCGGTCCTTGCGATAAGCGGGTTAAATTCATCGATTATAACGCTGCCGAAGTCGTGCAGCTGGTAGGACATTACGGGTTTTCGACACACATCCAATTCGCTGTGGGGGAGATGGTGCAACAGATCGCCATGGGCGATAAGAAAGCCTGGGAAGTGGCCCCAGTGGAAAACCATCTTTTCCTCAAGCCCGTAGGAGACAAAGCCGCCACCAATATGACGGTCATTACCTCGCGTCGCGTTTATAACTTTGAACTGTCGGCGCATTGGTCCCGGAACGGTGCACATCCTCGTCCGAATGATATGTTCTTTCAGGTCAATTTTTGCTACCCGCTGGATGAAGCCGCCAAAGAACGTGCCAAAGCGAAAGTGCAGGAACTCCGGGAACGTTTAAAACGGGATAATATACCCGTTCCGACCAACTGGAACTATTGGGCTCAAGGTTCCGCGGAAGTGATTCCCAACAGGGCTTTTGACGATTCGCGTTTCACTTATTTCCAATTCACCAATAACCGGGAAATGCCTGCCATTTATGTGATCAATCCGGATGGCTCGGAAAGCCTGGTTAATACGCATATCGATCCGGCACGGCCGGATACCATTGCGGTGCATAAAATTGCGCGGCAAATGGTATTGCGAAAGGGAGGGGCCGTGGCCTGCATCCTCAACAAATCATACGATCCGGACGGTATCGGAAACTCGGCCGGCACGACTGTGCGCGGTGTAGAGCGGGTGGTGAAGGGAGCAGAACGATGACGGATCGCAAGAAAAACCCTTCCCCCGAGGAAACTCCGGATCGCGGAATGCCATCGATCTCGCGCAAGAGCAAAGCCAGCGGGGTAGGACAAAAGATTGTTCTCGTAATCATCGGGTTTTTAACCATCCTTGCCCTTATTGCTGTCAATGGCGGTTTTAGCAGCCATGACAACAGCGAGACGGACGCATCACAGGTTCTGTCGAAAAGGGAAATAGGCAACCGCTTGGGGCCGGCCCCTGCCCCGCCGCCACCGCCGACCGAGAAGAAGCAAGAGCTCGGGAAAATTATCGATACAGGCCGGGTCGGGAAAACGACCCCGATCGGTAGAAACAAGGAAATGACCCCCGAACAGCGCAAGCGAAGCCAGGGGCTGCTGATGGCCGTGCGGAGAATCGGCTCAGATCAAAAACCACCCCTGACCGCAGCCGAACAGGCTCGAATGGGAGCGACAGCAAACGCCGTAAGTTTGGGCGAAGCAGGTAGGGCCGATGGCCTGGAGGCAAACCTCCGACCGACAATTGTTAATGGTGCCCGGGCCGGCCTTCTGACGGATCCCAATATGTTCATCACCCGCGGCACGTTTTTGGATTGCGCGCTGGAAACGGCCATTGCGTCGGATCAGCCTGGCATGACCAGTTGCCGGATGACTCGCGATGTCTACAGCACCAATGGGAAAGTCTTGCTCCTGGAACGCGGCTCCCGGATCACCGGCCAATATCAGGGCGGTCTCAAACGCGGCCAGGCCCGGATCTTCGTTTTGTGGACCCGGGTTGAGACCCCGAATGGCGTCATTATCAACCTCGATTCTCCCGGTACCGATTCTCTCGGCCGGTCCGGACATTCAGGATACATCGATACACATTTCTGGGCCCGTTTCGGAAGTGCGATTATGCTCAGTCTTTTGGATGACGTTGGAAATTATCTGTCCAGCCTGGCCCAAAACAATGACGGAGATACCATCCAATTCGGCAATACCTCCGATAGTGCAACCGATGCTTCCGGCATCGCTTTGGAAAATTCCATCAACATTCCGCCGACACTGGTTAAAAACCAAGGGGAACACATCAACGTTTATGTGGCGCGGGATCTGGATTTCAGGTGGGTATACGATTTAAAAACCGCTTCGCGGTAGGAGTACGAATTTCGTGCCTGAGGAATTGTTGCAATGTCCCCATCGGACATAAAGAGGATCTGTCGCCCCTTTTTATGTCCCGCTATATTTCAGTGCGACATCAGAAAGAAAAAACCATGCGTTTATTATTAGCCATTCTTTTGCCCTGGCTTCAATTCTTTACGATTGGGCGACCGGTTTCAGGCTTTATTTGCTTGATTCTTCAAATAACCCTCTTTGGCTGGTTGCCGGCGGCAATATGGTCGGTGTTTGCCCTCAGCCAGCACAACACAGACAGGAAAATTAAAAAAGCTCTTGCCTCCCAAAATGCTAAATGAGTGTCTATCCGGACACCCCGGATAGACACAGCGTAATTTTCGTATGGGAAACGAGAATTTTTGAAAGATGCGGAAAAGCATCCATTTGCGCGAAGACGTGATGCTATAAGTACGTGTGCAGATTGATGCAGGGATCGAAAGGAAAAGCCTTTCCCGGATAAAAACCGAATAAAAGGTAATATCCTTGCGGGGCTATTATGAACTTCAAAACCGTGCCGATCAACACCGACCAGGCAACCTCTTTGCTGGAGTACCTGCGGGTACTCCAGCCTTTTCTTCAGAATCCTGAAAATACGGAAATCGTTATCAATAAACCCGGCCAGGTTCTTACCGAAAGCCGCCTGGGATGGTCCGGTAACGATGTTTCAGGTCTAACTCTGGCGGTCTGCAACCAGATCGCCAAGCTGACGGCCACCTGGTCGAAGCAAAGTCTGGACGAGCGCCAACCGCTACTATCGGCCACCCTGCCGGGAGGGGAGCGTATTCAGGTGGTAATCCCACCGGCGACCCTTTCAGGCCGTGTGAGCATGACGATCCGGAAACCCTCGAATATCGATTTTACGCTGGATGATTATGAAAAGCAGGGGTATTTCGACCAATGCAAAGTCGACTCAAAAGGGATTTCCGAAGGTGATTTAAAGCTACTTGATTTGAAGAATTCCCGAGATTTCAGGTCGTTTTTGGAGATGGCCATTGAGCTTAGAAAAAACATTATCATTTCCGGTTCTACGGGTTCGGGCAAAACCACCTTTTTTAAATCGTTGCTCCAGTTGGTGCCGGATGATGAGCGGCTTATCAGCATCGAGAACGTGGACGAACTGGGACTCTACAAGACACACTCGAACACGGTGAGTCTGTTTTACTCGGCCGGGGGGCAAGGGGTGTCTCCGGTTACGCAACAGCACCTTCTCGAATGTAGTCTGCGCATGAAACCGGATAGGATCTTTGTCGCTGAGTTGATCCGCGGCGATGAAGCGTTTTACTACCTCCGCAATGTCAACAGCGGTCATCCCGGAAGTATCACCACCATGCACGCCAATAGCGCTCGGCTTGCTATCGAGCAATTGGTGTTGTTTCTTAAGGAATCCTCCAGCGGTGGGAGCATGAACCGTGGGGATATCAAGCAGTTGCTCTTCATGTGTGTGGATATAATCATTCAATTGCAAAACGTGCGTGGCAAACGGATGATTACGGAGATCTACTATGATCCTGAATTTAAGCAGCAACAGCTGGTTTAAACTCGTTTTGATTATAGGGGGTCTGTCTTTTGCCCTGGTCGGGTGGGCCTGGGTCAGCGGCTATTTTTTTCTGGAGTTGGCCGGGCTCGATGGAGTCAGGGCCACTCCCCTGATCCTCTATCGGTATTGGTATTATTACGGGGGACTTCAGAAGACGGGGGCACTCCTGTGCCTGGCCGGCATAGGGGGCCTGTTCCCGATTGGGTTACTGCTTCTGACGATCCTCACGCCCCGTCGGCGTAAGTTGTTCGGGACAGCCAAGTGGGCAACTGCTCGCGACCTCAAGGATGCAGGGCTGTTTTCCAGAGACGGTATTATCGTCGGCCGGCTGTCCGGAGTTTTCGGCTCTGGGAAACGGTATCTGATCTCAGGGGGGACGCAGCATGTCCTTATGGCCGCCCCGACCCGGAGCGGGAAGGGCGTGAGTGTGGTCATCCCTAATTTGTTGTCCTGGAAGGACAGTGTCATTGTCCTGGACTTAAAGCGGGAAAATTGGGATATCACGGCCGGTTTCCGGGCAGCCCACGGTCAAAAATGCTTTCTGCTTAACCTGGCACCTCGGGATTGCAAAACCCACCGCTGGAATCCGCTCTATTACATCAGCGATAACCCGGCCTTCAGGATCAACGATATTCAGAAGATCGGCCAGATGTTGTTTCCCAAGGTTGACGGCGAGGCCCCTATATGGCAAGCCTCGGCCCGCTCCCTATGGCTGGGCCTGGTGCTTTATTTGTTGGAAACGCCCGAACTTCCCGTTACGCTTGGGGAAACCCTGCGCCAGTTGACCATGGGGGACAAGCGCCTGGCTGAAATCATCAAACAGCGCCGACAAGACAAACACCCCTTGAGCGATGAATGCTATCTGGCTTTAAAGGAATATCTGGATACCCCGGAAAAAACCCGGGGATCTGTCCGCAAGGGATTCACAGCTGCCCTGGAGCTATTTTACAATCCCGTCATCGACGCTGCAACTGCCGGAAATGATTTTGATTTGCGGGATATCCGGAAGGAACGCATGTCAATCTATGTGGCCATCTCTCCAGACGACCTGGACCGATTGGCTCCCCTGATCAATCTGTTTTTTCAGCAAGTCCTGGATTTGAACACCCGCGAGTTGCCGGAACAGAATCCGGAGCTGAGACATCAATGTCTGCTGCTGGCCGATGAATTTACCGCCATGGGGAAAGTCGGCATTTTAACCAAAGGGATCAGCTATATCGCCGGCTACGGTCTGCGGATGCTCCCGATTATTCAGTCCCCCTCCCAACTTAGGGAAGTGTATGGTGCTGACACCGCCGAAACCTTCATCGAAAACCATGCCATGCGGATCATTTTTGCACCGAAAAACATCAAGGTAGCAAAAGAAATCTCCGATACGTTGGGCACGACCACAGTGAAGAACAGATCCCGCAACCGCACCCTGGTAGGAAAAGCCCATCGTTCCATCAACACCAGCGAACATAGCAGAGCGTTGCTGCTTCCCCAGGAAGTTATGCAGGTGGACAAAAAGTCCGCTATTTTGCTTATGGAATACTGTCCTCCGATCAAATGCCGGCGGATCGTTTGGTATAAAGATCCGGTATTTAAGGAGCGCGGGAACGGCCGTGATGGCGTCCGTTGGACTTCTCCGATAGTTCCTGAAATCGATCCGGAACGCCGGGTTAAAGGCAAGGTTCAGTCTGTATTTCCCCAATTAAACCAAACGACTGAAGCGGTTGTGGAACGGCCGATTACCGTCAGGGATATCGAGCGGATAGATACCATGGATATGGAGAATTTCAGCTGCGATTTTTCACAGATCGAGATTCCCAATAATGATATTTCGGATAAAACCATGGACGGTCTTGTAAATCAATTTTTCGGCTGTCTGGCGATGGTGTAGGAAGAGGATTTCATAACGGGATCTTTTCAAAAAAACCCTGGGAGGAAAACGGCAACGAAGAAAGAGATGAAGTGCTTGGGGAAAACACCTCGGAGCCACATGGATAAAAAGGGACGCTATTCAGACAGAAAAGGTCGACATGGATCGAAGCCAACGGAAAGTCAAGGCCGAAACCCTTCGGAATGAAAAAGAGGACCTGGCAAATCCTGCCAAGAAAAACCCCGGCCTTGTGAATGAAATTGATGCCATCCAGATCGGTGAAAAATTCAGCCACAATTTTCCCGGCAAAGCTGACCGGCAACGGTTCATGGATAGGGTCTGTGAACGGGTTGCAGGCAACTATCTCAACGGCCGTAAACCGGATGTAATAAAAGTCAGAGAGGGAAGATCTATCGGGCATTCCGTCCAGGGAAAAGAAGTCAGAGAATGAACGATAAACCTCGACGTCGTCATTACAGATAACTTCACGCAAATTCAGCAGACAGTTTACTTCACATAGTCAGGAGGTCAGCAAATGGCGCAGGAGCATGTGATCAGGTTTAAGGATAAACACGATTTGGACCTCTATGTGTATGATGCGAGCGATGCCCGTATTCGTTATGACACGTTATTTATGGGTTTCTATGAAAAAGAGAATGAATCCGACCCCAGAGATATTGCTCCTGGCAAGAGTCCGTGGGATGAAGAGCGCCAAAAGGTTACAATGGGGCTTTTCCCGATCTTTGGCGGTCTGGTCCGCCTCTCCTGGCACGATCTGCGGGACAACTTCATCGAATACACCTTCAACTTTGACGAGATTTTTCCCGACCGCATCATTCCCCATCCCAAGGCATTGGATGACCGGATCTTTTGGTCGGAGCCTTTGGCCTATACCCCCGGTATCATCCTGGAGATTATCGACCGTAGGCTAAATATTTATACGGTGATTGACCTGCATGTTCAGATACCGAATACGAATACGGTTAAAACGAAGACTTATCGGGCCAAAGTCTTCACCCGTGAGTTTTAGCCATGGGACAGTTTTTCTCCAAAGAAGAGGTAAGTTCCCATACCCCTACCCTCGAAGACTGGGAACTATATGGTAAAGCCCTGAAGAATTTGGAATCCTTTGAAGTTTCCCAAATCTATGACCGGAACGATCCCCATAGTCGCCTCTTCTTCGTACTGGCCGACGGCACCGAAAATGATCTGAAAGATCCGGACAAATATACGAATGTCGCTCTTTTAAAATATGAATTAAAAAGGAATGCCGATCCCCATGTTGCCTCCCACTATGTCAGTGGCGTCGGCACCTATCAGGGAGCCGGGACTCTTTGGACCAAAGCTTCCGCCAAGCTCGATGCCGTCTTTTCGCTGACCGACCGGCAAAGGGCCGAAGAGCTGTATGAATCCCTGTCCAAGCAGGTAAACACCTGGAAACGGGAAGACCCCGGCGCCAGAATTTCGGTCGTTCACGTGGGTTTCAGTCGGGGAGCGGGGGTGGCCACTCTGCTCAACCGGATGATCCATGAACGAGGAATCAAAGATACAGAAACCAAAAAGATCGTCAATGGAAAGCTGCAGCCAACCGGCGAACACCTGATCAAACCCGGCCAGTTGCGGCAAGCAGCATTGCTTTACGCTCCTGTCACGACCTTTATGCAGGGCGATTTCACCCTCTCGCCCTCGACCGTCTCGGCGTTGCAGCTCAACGCTGCCCATGAATACCGCGCGCTCTTTCCCGTAACCAGCATTGCCCACGGTCCTGATCAGCTTCAGGCGACCCTGCCCGGATGCCACGCCGACATCGGCGGCGGTTACGAAAAGGACGGCCTGGCACGATATGCCAGAGATATGGGAAACACCTATCTGAACCAACTCGCGGGACACGCACTCTTCAGAAAACCGGTTCTTCCTCCGCGGGACGATCCCTCCTGTGTGATCCATCACTCCTGGGAACACAATACCGCCTACGGCAAGCTTGCCGAACGGCAGGTCGTTCAGGGGGCAATGGACCGTTCCAAAGAAACCGTACCCTCATCCACATTGCCGGATGTTGAGAGGGCCACTTTACCCCCTACCGAGAGCCTGCCAAAAGATGGCCCATTCAAGGAAAAAGCCGACGACTTCCGGCAGATGGCCAGCACGGATCTGCTGGAAAAATACCCCGGTGACCAAAGTGTGCTCGATGCCGTGGCCGTACGGGAAACCGGCCGGAAATTCGCCGGTCGGTATCTGCCCAACGAAACCGACCGGGCCCGGTTTATGAACCAGGTCGATAGCCGCCTGGCCCACAACCTGGAATATGGCCAGCGCAACCCAGCCCCCCGGATTTTAGAAAAGCAGGAGACCCTAACGCTGGAAGCGGAACGATGAAAATACCGAAATGTTTCACAAACAGGTCCGAAATCATGCGATATCTGACAGATAACTTTTCTTGGGCACATCTTACGCTGGATTATCAGGAGGTCGGCAAATGACGCACGAGCATGTGATCAGGTTTAAGGATAAGCACGATTTGGATGTCTACGCGTATGATGCGAGCGATGTTGTCATACGTTATGCCACATTATTTATGGGATTTTATGGAAGAGACCTCGAAACCGATCCCAGAGACCTCGCTCCAGGTAAAAAGCCGAGGGATGAAGAACACCAAAAAGCTAGGATGGGTATTTTCCCGATCTTTGGCGGCTCCGTCCGCCTCTCTTGGCACGATTTGCGGGATAATTTTATCGAATACACGTTCAGCTTCGACGAGATATTCCCCGACCGCATCATTCCCCATCCCAAGGAACTGGACGATCGGATCATATGGGAAAATCCCTTCTTTTTATCCCGTACACCCGGCATCATCCTGGAAATCATCAACCGGACGCTGAATATCTATACGATTGTCGATATCGGCCTATTGGTTTTAGGAACCAATGACGAGGTGGAATGTTTCACTCACCGGGCCAAAATATTTACCCGTGAGTTTTAGCCATGGGATGGTTTCTCTCTAAAAAAGAGGTAAGTTCCCATACCCCTATATCCGAAGATTGGGAGCTGCATGGAGAGGCCCTGGCGAAATTTGAGGCCTTTAAATTTCCCCAACTTTATGATCGGAAGGACCCCCACAGCCGCCTCTTCGTCGCACTGGCCGACGGTACTGAGAATGACCTGAAGAATCCGCGTAAATACACGAATGTTGGGTTGTTAAATAATGAGTTAAAAAGGAACAATAGTCCCCATGTCGCCCGCCACTACGTCAGCGGCGTCGGCACCTATAAGGGAGGCGGGACTTTTCTGACCAAAGCTTCCGCCAAGCTCGATGCCGCCTTTTCGCTGACCGACCGACAAAGGGCCGAAGAGTTATATGAATCCCTGTCCAAGCAACTCAACACCTGGAAACAGGAAGATCCCGATGCCAGAATTTCAGTTGTTCAGGTCGGTTTCAGTCGGGGAGCAGGAGTGGTCACTCTGCTCAACCGGATGATCCATGAAAAAGGGATTATTGATGAAAACAAGGTTCGGTTCAGAGATGGCCAATATGAATTAACCGGCGAACACCTCATCAAACCCGGCCAGTTGCGGCAAGCAGCATTGCTTTACGATCCTGTCACGACCTTTATGCAGGGCGATTTCACCCTCTCGCCCTCGACCGTCTCGGCGTTGCAGCTCAACGCTGCCCATGAATACCGCGCGCTCTTTCCCGTAACCAGCATTGCCCACGGTCCTGATCAGCTTCAGGCGACCCTGCCCGGATGCCACGCCGACATCGGCGGCGGTTACGAAAAGGACGGCCTGGCACGATATGCCAGAGATATGGGAAACACCTATCTGAACCAACTCGCGGGACACGCACTCTTCAGAAAACCGGTTCTTCCTCCGCGGGACGATCCCTCCTGTGTGATCCATCACTCCTGGGAACACAATACCGCCTACGGCAAGCTTGCCGAACGGCAGGTCGTTCAGGGGGCAATGGACCGTTCCAAAGAAACCGTACCCTCATCCACATTGCCGGATGTTGAGAGGGCCACTTTACCCCCTACCGAGAGCCTGCCAAAAGATGGCCCATTCAAGGAAAAAGCCGACGACTTCCGGCAGATGGCCAGCACGGATCTGCTGGAAAAATACCCCGGTGACCAAAGTGTGCTCGATGCCGTGGCCGTACGGGAAACCGGCCGGAAATTCGCCGGTCGGTATCTGCCCAACGAAACCGACCGGGCCCGGTTTATGAACCAGGTCGATAGCCGCCTGGCCCACAACCTGGAATATGGCCAGCGCAACCCAGCCCCCCGGATTTTAGAAAAGCAGGAGACCCTAACGCTGGAAGCGGAACGATGAAAATACCGAAATGTTTCACAAACAGGTCCGAAATCATGCGATATCTGACAGATAACTTTTCTTGGGCACATCTTACGCTGGATTATCAGGAGGTCGGCAAATGACGCACGAGCATGTGATCAGGTTTAAGGATAAGCACGATTTGGATGTCTACGCGTATGATGCGAGCGATGTTGTCATACGTTATGCCACATTATTTATGGGATTTTATGGAAGAGACCTCGAAACCGATCCCAGAGACCTCGCTCCAGGTAAAAAGCCGGGGGATGAAGAACACCAAAAAGCTAGGATGGGTATTTTCCCGATCTTTGGCGGCTCCGTTCGCCTCTCTTGGCACGATCTGCGGGATAATCTCATCGAACACACGTTCAGCTTCGACGAGATTTTCCCCGACCTCATTATTCCCCATCCCAAGGAACTGGACGATCGGATCATATGGGAAGATCCTTTGTTTAATGATCCCGGGATTATCCTGGAGATCATCGACCGGACTCTGAATATCTATACGGTGATTGAGTTAGATACATTAATACCGGGAACGGACCGAATTGAAACCATCACCCACCGGACCAAAGTCTTCACCCGTGAGTTTTAGCCATGGGACGGTTTCTCTCGCAAGAAGAAGTGAGTTCTCATGCTCCTGTTTCTGAAGACTGGGAACTCTTTGAGAATGCCAGGAAAGCGTTTGAATCCTTTCGCGTGCTCCAACTTTTTGATCGGAACGATCCCCATAGTAGTCTCTTTGTTGCCTTGGCCGACGGTACTGAGAACGATCTGAAGGATCCGGGTAAATACACGAATGTCGGCTTGCTAAGAAGGGAATTTCCGAAAAACAAGGATTCAAGAGTCAGTTTTGAATATGTCAGCGGCGTTGGTACATATCAAGGCGAAGGGACCCTCCTGACAAAAGCTTCCGCCAAGCTCGATGCCGCGTTTTCGCTGAGCGACCGACAACGGGCTGAAAAACTCTACAATGCTCTCTCCGATCAAGCCAACGCCTGGAAACGGGAAGATTCCGATGCCAGAATTTCGGTTGTTCAGGTCGGTTTCAGCCGGGGAACAGGAGTGGCCACTCTGCTTAACCGGATGATCCATGAAAGAGGGATCAAGGATACGCGGACCCGGGTATGGCGTAACGGCAAAAAGGAATTGGCCGGTGAGCACCTCATCAAACCCGGCCAGTTGCGGCAAGCAGCATTGCTTTACGATCCTGTCACGACCTTCATGCAGGGTGATTTCACCCTCTCGCCCTCGACCGTTTCGGCTCTTCAGCTCAACGCTGTTCATGAATACCGCGCTCTTTTTCCGGTGACCCGGATTGCCGCCGGCCCCGGTCAGTTGCAGTTGCGTCTGCCCGGATGCCACGCCGACATCGGCGGAGGTTACGAAAAGGACGGCCTGGCACGGTATGCGCGGGATCTGGGGAACGCGTATCTGAATCGGCTTGCGGGGCACGCGCTTTTTCGGCAGCCGGCTCTGCCTGCGCGGGACGATCCTTCCTGCGTGATTCATCATTCCTGGGAGCACAGGGCTCTTTACCGCAAGCTTAGCGAGCGCCTGAGCGTTCCGGGGTCGGTTGGCGCAGGTCTTGGGATAGATTCATTTGCGTCCTTGCCGGATGCCGCGCGGTCGCTGATATCCCACAGCGACCCTCTGCCCAAAGACGGTCCGTTCAAGGAAAAAGCCGACGCGTTTCGGCAGCTGTCCAGCAAGCAACTGCTGGAAAAATATCCAGGCGATCCGGATATGCTCGATGCTGTGGCCGTGCGCGAAACAGGCCGCATGTTTGCCGAGCGGCACCTGCAACATGGCGGGGACCGGCAGCGGTTTCTGGGCAAGGTCAATCATCGTGTGGCCTTCAACCTGGAACACGGCCAGCGCAACCCCGCGCCCCGGGTTCTGGACCCGCAGCATCGGCACGTGGCGGAGGAGGAGCGATGAGAAGAAAGTTCTCCACAAACAGATCAACAAGATTGGCGGAAATCCACCCTCGCCAATCCCTCCGGTTGAAGGGATGCGATCATGCCGAATCACATACGCTGAAACATCCTGAGCACCGACGGGTGCAGGGCGGTTCGCAAACCGCCTCTACAAAAATCCGCCCACCAGCCGCCATATACGGATCCAGCGCCGGAAACAAAAAACCGCTGCCATATCAGGCAACGGTTTTAGAACCGAAGAAAGTTGCACTACACCAATATTCGAAGTAGTCCTTTCAGGTGGGGCAGGTCACTTCGACGGAGCGAATTCATGTCCGCACGGCGGACATTTTACCATTGGGGTTGCATCCGTGTTGCGGCCGGTTGTGGCGCAACCGACCAGCAAAAGAGCCATCCCCTGTCCCGGGTTGTATCTCAAACCCCTGACCTTGTGGCCCGCGAACAAAAGCACGGCATTTTTCGGAGATGACGGTTCAGCGTTCCTGCCAGTCGGGTTTGCGGTTTTCACGAAAGGCTTCGATGCCTTCCCTGGCGTCCCGGGTTGTGCAAAGCCGCGCGAACAGCTCGTTCATATGATCAAACGCCCGGTAATAATCCATATCCTCGGCCTCGTAAAATCCGCGTTTGGCATTCTGTAGTGCAAGGGGGCTTTTCTGTGCGAGCAGCGCTGCCCAGGCCCGGGCTTCTTTGTCAAGCTCGCTTTCGGGGACTACCCGGTTTACAAGTCCCATCTGCAACGCCTCCGCTGCACCAAGTAAGTTTCCGTAAAACAGCATCTCCAGGGCTTTTTTCCGTCCCACGGAGCGGGCCAGGGGAACCACGGGGCCGACGCAGTTGAGTCCGACGTTGATGGCCGTCAGGCCGATGCGGGCATTGTCGGCGGCGATGGCAAGATCGGCAGCCGCGACGAGTCCGGCGCCGTTGGCGGCGGCAGCTCCATGTACCTGGGCAATGACGGGCTTGTTGATGCGGCTGATGGTGACGAGCGGGCTCTCCATCTGCTGTATCCAGCGCCGGTATTCAGAGGGGCTCTTGTCGGGGAATTCGGTTACGTCGATGCCGGCGCAGAAAGCCTTGCCCGCTCCTTTGACAAGGATGACGCGCACCCGGCCATGGGCATCCAGGGCCTTGAAAGCCGCATCGAGTTCGGCGGCCAGCGCGGTAGAGAATGTGTTCAGCTGCTGAGGGCGATTGAGGGTGATCGAAGCCACGAAATCATCGCCAGTCTCGACAATCAGGGTTTCATAATGCATTGCGCGCTCCTTTCCGTCTTGCACAATTCGCTGCGTAGCAGGCGAAGTGGTTCGGTTCCGGCTGGCGATTCCGCCTTTGTCGAACTGGATGTGTCAGGAAACCTGCGGCGATTCAATGTCTGCTTCTCCCAGACGGTCCGGGTTTTTTGCCGGCAGGTCCTGGCGGTAGGTTTCCTTGAGAAAAATACTGGCGGCAAGTGCCGCAAGTGCGCTTAAAAACAACATGAAAAAGGCATTCTGGTATCCGGTCAGGGTAAATTCCGAGACACTTTTTTTATGACTTTCGAGGATCGATCCCAGCAGGGGTTGCATGAAGGCTCCCCCGGCAAAGGGGAACAGGTTGACAAGTCCCAGAGCGGTGCCTGCTATCCGTGCGGGAAAAAGCTCCCGGGCGTTGGTAAATCCTATCACTACGACGGCGCTGGCAAAGATTCCGAGTCCGAAACAGAGGACGCCAATCACAGGCAAGGACATGTCGCCGGTAGCGAAGGCAAGCGAAGCGGTGATGCCGACCATGGCCATGCTGGCGAAGACGAGGGTCGGTTTGCGCCCTTTGAATATGCGGTTCGAGAGACTCCCCACCAGCGGACTGCCAATGATCATGCCAATCGCTATCAGGGACAGAATGCCTCCTGTCTGACTTTTTGTCGCTCCGTATACCTGCATCAGATAGGGTCCCCCCCAAAGCCCGGCAAACGCAGCGAATATCCCGTAGGTAAAGAAAAACCAGAGGGCCAGTGGCCAGAAGGCGGGCCGGCTCAGTACCTGTTTTACCCCGACAGACAATCGGGCAGGCGGCCCTTTTTCTGTTGCGTGCTCCGCGGGTGAGGGCCATCCCATTTCGGCCGGACGGTCCCGTACAATTCGCCAGATCAATGTTGCAATCACCGCGGTCAACAGGCCGATCAGGATGAAAGACAGACGCCAGCCAAGCCAGGAGCTTGCCATGGCCATGGGTGTGGCTGCGGACAGAGAGCCGATCCCGCCCATGGCCATGAGGATGCCGGTCATGGTGGCGAATTCCCGGAGGCTATACCATTCCGCAAGAATTTTCAGTGTGCAGACAAACAGGGTCGAGACCCCGAGGCCGGCCAGAACCCTGCCGAGAATCGCCCAGGATGGAGAAGGAGCCAGGCCCAGCAGGATGGAGCCGATACAGGCTGCAGCCAGAAACAGCGTGATAGTCTTGCGCGGTCCCCAGCTGTCTGACAGGAGTCCCGTCGGCAGTTGCATGAGTGCATAGGGATAGAAGTAAGCGG
>NZ_JBFWJQ010000045.1:0-19602 GCF_050253115.1 Syntrophotalea sp. | reverse complement strand
ACTTCGCTGGGGATTCCACAGCCGTCATCTGCGATAATAACGCTAACCATTTGCATATCACGATTGAAATGAGTCTCCAAGGAAATATGGCCCACTTTCTCGATGGCGCCGACGGCATTTTCAAGCATGTTGATCATTGACCGTTTTATCTGATCCCGGTCCAGGTTGAATATTGGGACAGTTGAGTCCGGTATGAATGAAAAAACAACGTGTCGATGGGCTTCCTGGTAAAGAATAAGTGTTTCGTTGATGATTTCGTTAAGGTTGTTCGGCGCAGGATTGGCAGAGGGCATCTTGGCGAAGTTGGAAAATTCATCCACAAGAATTTTCAGTTCATCAACCTGTTTTATGATCATGCAGGTGCAATCGTCGAAGACCTTGTCATCTTCGGGGAACCGGTCAAGATACCGGCGGCGCAGACGTTGTGCAGACAGACGGATTGGAGTCAGCGGGTTTTTTATCTCATGCGCGATGCGCCGGGCCACCTCACGCCAAGCCGCCATTCGCTGGGCTTTGATCATATGCGTGAGATCATCGAAAACGACAACCGTTCCCATGAATTCGCCGTTTTCATCCCGCAGAGTCGTGAGGTTGAGCAATAAGGTGAGTTTGTTGTCCTCCAGTGGGATGGTCATCTGCTTGTGAATGGAATCTTTGCCTGATTTGGCCAATTGCCGCAGCAAGTCGTTGATGATGACCAGATGTTCGGCTTGCAATACCTGACGGAAGTGCTGGCCGAGGACCTTTCCGGGCATTATTTTCAAGAGTTTTTCCGCGGATTTGTTGATCGTGGTAATACGCCCTTGGCGATCAACCGAAATAACTCCTGCGGTGACGTTCTTCAATACGATCTCCATGTAACGGCGGCGTTGGTCGAGTTCCTGGTTTGACGCCCGCAGATGTCGATTCGCATCGCTGATGCCTGCCTGGCTTTTGCGAAGATCCGCCGTCATTTTGTTAAACGCTTCTACCAGAAGAGCAATTTCATCATCGCTTTGCGGAGAAATCTGTACTGTCAGGTCCCCTCCGGCAATTCGCTTGGTAGCCGAAACCAATTCCTGAATAGGAACGGTGATAGTGCGTGCAAGGTAGAAGCCGAACCATGTGGCCAGAAAAATGATGGCCAGGGCAGTAATCAGAAGAACTTGCACATACCCTTTCTGGATGCGATCTTTAAGCAGTTTGGTTGTTTTATATTGCTCGAAGGAAGCCGAAATTTCCTTCATCTTGTTAACCAGAGAGTAGGGGACATAGTAATTAACCACGACTACCCCGACAACGTCCTCGGGATTCCAGTTGGAATAGACCGGCACCACGCCGCGAATCAGATCGGCTTTGCCGATGGGCGTAACCCGCGTGAATCGGTTGCCTTGCAAGGCTTCGCGAATGGTATCGCTGCCGGGATCCGTAAACTCCGATATGGGGATCTGGGGATTTGCGGCACGCACCAATTCCTCGTAGGTTGAAGAAAAGACTTCCACAACGCCTAGGTTGTATTCCTGCTGCTTGGCCTGAATCAAATCCCTGAGCTGCGGAAGATTACTCTCATTGAGCAGTTTCTGGTCCTTGATGAAGCGTGCCAGCTGGTCACCGTAGTAAAGCGCATTGGCTCCTGAATTTTTATAGTATGTCTGCGCCACCTCCAGGGATTCGTGGAGGGAGGTTTCGATTTGGATGTTGAACCAGTTTTCGATGGAACTGGAGACGAATCCTGCAGCCACAAAAAACAGCAGAAGAGTTGGCACCAGCGACAGGGTGACAAAGGCGACGACCAGTCGTGTTCGCAAGCGGGCCCCCGGAACTTCCCTGCGCCGCTCAAGAATGAGCTTGAAGACATTGCGGAAGACCAGAAACAACGTCAGGATGATCAATAGAATGTTCAGATTGATCAACGCAAGAACCAGAAGGCTTTTCGCCAGAGGCACTTGAGAGGAAAATTGGAAGAGTTGTGTCTCGAATTTTGAAAACACAATCACCAGTAACGTGGTAAAGCCGATCAGCAGCCATTCACGACGCCGTTTACGGTTTTCTCGGAACTTTTTATCAGGATCACAGGGCATGGGATTCACGGATACTCTTCCTTCTGGAAGAACGTTGATAAGAGTGTGGGGTGATGAATTGAAACCAGCGGATTGCGTTTTCCCCGGTCTCTGCGGCGCTAAAGCCGAATTAATTCGGAGATCTGCTTGCGCGGCGCCCCAATGGCTGATTAAATGCTGGCCACTTGTCTTTCGGATAATGATGCAAAATGTATGCAACCGATGATAGTGGGCCACATCGGTGATGCCAACAGGCTTGTAAAGAAATATTCAATTCTAGAGCAGGAAACATGCGTTTTGCAACTCCGGGATGTGGTTTCCGGTTCTCACCAAAAAAAAAGCAGCCGGGAAAGGCTGCTTTTGTAATCGCGGTTTGGAATTTTCAGGCTCAGATTTCGGCTATGCCTGCCATTGCCATGGCGGGGCGGTTGCCGAGGGACAGGCTGTTGTGGCTGACGGTTTCGCCAGATTCAACCAACTGCCAGCAGGCAGGATTGGCAAGAATTTTTTCGACTACCTGGTGATTGATGTCATGACCGGCCTTGTAGGCTTTGACATGTCCCAGCAGAGGATACCCAAGCAGACTGAAATCACCCACTGCATCCAGAATCTTGTGCCGAACGCACTCATCCTGGAAGCGCACGCCACCGGGGTTGAGAACGCCTTCCTTGCCCAGCACCACGGCATTGTCAAGTGAACCGCCCAGGGCCAGCCCGTTGGCCTTGAGATACTCGACTTCGTGCAGGAAACCGAAGGTACGTGCTGCCGCGATCTCCTTGCGAAAGGAATCACCGGTAATTTTTATGGCCCGATGTTGAAGCCCGATACTGGGGTGGTCAAAAGCGATATCAAAAGTGATGCGAAAAAATCGCGAGGGGATGATGCTGACGCGTTTTTCCCCATCCACCAGGGTTATCGGTTTGCGAATGGCAAGGTATTTCCGGCGTTTGTCCTGGGCTCGATTGCCGACTTCTCGCAGCATGGCGACAAACGGCGCTGCACTGCCGTCCATGACGGGGACTTCGGGACCGTCAATGTCGATATGCAGGTTGTCGATGCCGCAGGCGGAAAATGCTGCCATGAGGTGTTCAATTGTTGACACGGATACGCCGTCCTTGCCGATAACTGTGGCCATGCGCGTATCGACAACGTTGGCGGATATGGCCGGGATGGCAACACGCCGGTCGCCCTCGATGCGATGGAAGACGATGCCAGTGTCGGAATCCGCGGGCCGCAAGGTCATGGTAATCTGGCGGCCGGTATGCAGACCGATACCGGAAATAGTCAGAGAGCGCTTGAGGGTCGATTGGTAAATCATGGCACGTCCTTTTATGAATAAGGCGAATGGCGTTGTTGTTTTGTCTTTGTATTTTATGGTTTGCAAGGGGTGTGCCACTTGTCAGGGTTATGCAGCGGTCCGATATTGTTGAGTTTTTTCCGGGGCTGGGGGGGGCGACGAGCCGTCGGAGCGTGTCATGTACACTCCGGTGTGGCTTGCGGGCCACAATCTTACAGGCGGCCTGAGCGCAGTATGGCTACGGCCAGCCACAATCCGAGTATGGCGGCGATGGTATAGCCCAGAAAGCCCAGGACCGGGAAGCCAATGACCTGCGGTCCTTTATCCACCTGCATGATAAGGGAGGAGCCAACGATAAGGGCACTGATGAGCAGACTGAATGAGAGTCGGTTGCTTGATTTATCCAGGTCGGTGATAAGTTGGCCGAGGCCGCGGTGTTCAAGGTTGATTTTCAGGCGGTTGCGTGTCATGCGCAGCAACAGGGTCCGAAGATCTCGGGGCAGCCTTCGGAGGAGGATACTGTAGTCTCCCGCCACCCCACCCAGTTCTTGTGTGATATAAGTCAAGGACCAGCGTTCACGCGCCAGTTGCTCCATAAAAGGTTTGAGATGATGGACCATATTGAAATCCGGATCCAGCTGCCGTCCGATGCCTTCCATCGTGATCAGTGCCCTTGCCAGCAACAGTAGATCCGGCGGTACACTGATGCGAAACTGCACGAGGATGCCGATAAGATCGGTAAGCAAATGGCCGGTATGGATTTCCTGCAGAGGAACCTCGTAATAGTCGTCAATAAAATCGGAAACCACTTTTTTAAGGTCCGTCAGAATCGGCTCCTCTTCCAGCTCGCCGGAGTCGAGGAGCAGCCGCGAGACCTTTTCGACATCTCTTTCAAGGATGCCTGCAAGCAAATCAAGCAGCTGATATTTAAGATTATGGTCCAGACGGCCAACCATGCCATAGTCAAGAAAACAGATCACCGGACCCGGTAAAATATAGACATTGCCAGGGTGCGGATCCCCATGAAACAGGCCGTGAACCAGAACCTGTCTGAGCAGCGCATCGGCACCATGTCGGGCAATGACTTTCAGATCATAACCCTCCGCGCGCAATTTGCCGAAATTATTGACCTTGATCCCTTTGATATATTCCATGGTCAATACGGCTTCGCCAGAGAGTTCGCGATACACCTGTGGAACATGAAATGTTTTATCGCCTGCAAAATTCGCCGCGAACCGTTCAAGCGTGTGGCCTTCCCGCCGGAAATCGAGTTCACGCTGGATACTGCGGCGAAATTCTTTTATCAGTGCAACGGGATTGTAGAGGTGTAGCGCCGCGATATGGTGCTCGGCAAGGTAGGCGAGACTCATGAGGATGTCGAGATCGGTCGCGATGATCTGTTCTATATCGGGTCGGCGGATTTTGACAGCAACTTTTTTGCCGTCTGGAAGGCTGGCTTTATGTACCTGGGCAATGGATGCGGCAGCAAGGGGCGTTTTTTCGAAATGTGAAAACAGGGACTCTATTGGCGACCCCAGCTCGCGGCTGATCTGATGGCGGACTGTTTCAAAGGGAAATGGCGGGATGGCATCCTGGAGCCGGCTGAATTCGGCAATGTATTCCGGGGTAAGAAGATCGGGGCGAGTCGACAGCAATTGCCCGAGCTTAATGAAGGTCGGGCCGAGTTCCTCCATCGCCAGACGAAGCCGCACGGCCGGAGATTGCCGTCTTGCCGCCCTTATCTCCGGGCTGCCGAAAAAAAGCTGCCGCCCGCGTTGCAGCGTGAAGCGTAACTGCAGCTGATCGAGAACCTGGCCGAAGCCATACTTGAGCAAGGTTCCAAGGATCTGCCGGTAGCGGCGCAGGGAGCGAATGTTGCGGTTGAGCCGCCTCAGGTTCAGCATTTGCCAGGAGCATCATCCTGCGTTGCCTGTTGCAGTGCCCTGAGTTCTTTTTCCAGCGCCTGCACTTTTTTGGCCAGGCGGTTCAGCTCATCTTTTTTGACCATGCCGAGATCGGTACAGATTCTTTGCACCTCTTCCCGGGCGATCTCTTCGAGTTTCTGCTGGTTGTCGCGTGCCATATCCGAAAGCAGGGTTAACAGCTCGCGACCTTTTTCCTCACTCAAGTTGAGCCTGCGTTTCAGCTCGTCGGCCATTTGCTCGACCTTTTTCTGGGTCAAGGTCAGTGCTCCGAGTCCGGTCAATAGCGATTTTTCAATCAAATCGATCATGATATCCCCCTGGGTTGTGAATTCATTGGAAACACTCAAATTTTAACACAGAGGGCACTCCCCGCAATCAGGCTTCGCACAAGGACCGCAATTGTGGGATACATTGGCGAGCAGCCTGCTCACCTGCCGCAATGGCTTCATCCGCGCGGTGGAATTCAAGCATGTTGAATGCGGTGAATACAGGCCGAATCAGCAGCTCAGCCCTGGTTCTTTCCATCTGCAGATCGTTGATGCGGTTTTCCATAATGGCTACACTGCGGGAACAGATGCTGAAAATATTGGGTGGTTTGCGATTTCGCCCTGACTCCTTGTCATTACCCGGGTGGTCGGCCTGCCAAAGATCTCTCCACAGTTTTTCAATATTCGCGGAGGTGAAGAATTCATGCAGTCGGCCCTTATCGCGCCCAGCACCGGTTTCCGAAGGCAGGGATATCTCGCCCGCCGGGTCCTCCATGCGCGGAATGGTGCAGACCCCGATCACTTTATCCGCTCCCATCTGATAGGCGATATCCAGCGGAACCGGGTTGGTCAGGCCTCCGTCGACCAGGAAACGGTCGCCAAAAAGCACCGGAGTAAAAATGCCGGGAAATGCGATGGCGGCGCGCAGCCCTTCAAGAAGGTTGCCTTTGCGGATAATCAGTGCTTCGCCCGTTTCAACATCGGTGGCGGTGATGGCCAGCGGGATGCGCAGCTCTTCGAAGGTGGTTGCCGGCAAAAGTTCCGCCAGGAATGTTGCAACGCGATTGCCGTCCATCAACCCCGAGGTCGGCAGGGTGGGATCGATAAGCCTCGCAAGTGCACGCCAGTCCAGCTCCCGCATGACTTTTTCCATGCGATGCACAGGGACCCCTGCCGCGTAAAGGGCCCCCAGGGCTGCGCCGATGGAGGTGCCTGCACAAAGGTCGATGGGGATTTATTCCACTTCGAGAACCTTGAGGATGCCGATATGTGCCAGTCCCCGGGCTGCGCCGCTACCGAGAGCAAGACCTATGAGAGGGCGGGATTGTGCCATGGCGTTCCTTTCCTTTTTCGCGATACGGCAGGGAGCCACTGAATGCCTGAACCGGAAGGGGAATGCATGCGGCGCCGGCTGATCTGAAACCCTGCGGAAGGCATTCTGACAGCAAAACCCCGACCGGGGTTCCGAGGATGGCCGCAAAAACCCTCAGGATCCGGAGATCAAGTGCCATGGCGGCAGGGATTTTTGTCGCCAGAGTTTCTCCACAATCGCCTTGGCACTGTGCGGGTCTGCCTGGCGCCGGAACACTTCCTTGACCAGGCTGCCGCGGAGTTTGCGCAGATCCTGACGGTATCGATCGAGAATCGAAACGGTAATCGAGCGGTCAACGGGCAGGTCGACGCTTCCGATGCGTTGTGATGAGACAAGTACGAGGGCCTGGGCGGCCTCCAGACCTTCGACCTGGAAGGAATTTCCCCTGGCATCCCGCACTTCGATGAGCCCGAAAAATTCTCCCTGGATTGTCAGCGGGGAGTCGAAGACATAGGTGCGTAGTTCCGGCCTGTAATAATCATAAAGATAATGATCGGGGAAAATGGGCGTACCATCCCTGAAGACCTGCTCGCAGACAGCCTCGATCACCTCCTGTTCCGGTGTGTCTGGCAAAGCGGCATGCTCTGTGTGGTCGGTGACGGAACTGGCTGCGGCAGGCAGTTCAGGCAGCGGACCGAGATACAGAGCCAGTTCCCGATCGAGGAGGGAAGCGTTCGGTTCGCTCTGATCCTTGGCCTGCAGGTGCTGCAGTTTTGCCAGGATCTGCCTGTCCGGCAGCGGCAGGCTTTGCCGGAGTACCTCGTTGCGCAGAGCGGTGCGGCGCGGCAGCGGCCGCCCGCCGCTGGCGACCTGCCACAGGTAACGCCCGAGGCCGGTCCGTAAAAACAGGAGCAGGCCTGCTTCCGGAAGATCTGTCCAGGTTTGCGACGTTACCGGATGCAGTTTGCCATTGACGATCATATTCCAGATATCCTCATGCAGAGCAAGAGCCAGGACCAACAGGGATCCTGCCCCCTGCTGAAGCTGCTTCGCGGCAATGCGGCGGACCTGTCTGCCGTGAACAATTTCGACCTCAGCTGCCGCTTGTTGTGATTTGCGCAGTTGCAAGCGCAGGCTGTTTTCCTGTCTGTGCAGCTTATGCAGGGCCGCTGTTTCCAGAATCAGCCCCAGCAGCTGTTTTCCGAAGGTGCTGGACAGCCAGTGCGGAGGGGTGACAACATCGTAAAAAGTGTCTTTGGCGCCGAGTCCTACAAGGTGTAACAGTTGCCAGGCCCACATGGGCGTTCGGGGGGGCAGGCGGAAACGCCGCGCCGGCCACGACAGCCTCAGCCGGGCGGTCAACTCCCGTTTTTCCCCAACGGAAGGCAGGCGGCTGTCTGTCAGTGTCCCACAGATCGAAGCCGGTGCGGGCTCGGGGCGCACTTCAAGGGCATTAAAAACACATGCCTTGAAGGGCGTCCGGCGGTACAAGTGGCGCAACAGCACATGAAGGGCAATCAAGGGAGGCGAGGCGACAAGAATCGGTGCTTCGGCTTGTTCCGGAATTGCGTCGGGATGAAGCAACAGCACCGGATTGCAGGCTGGCGCAGGGAGGCCCGGAACTGGGTGCCCACCCAGCTCTGCTGCTGTCTCAAGACGCAGGATTTCAAGGGCCTGGAGGGCACGCTGCGGTTGTCGAGAAATATCCAGTTGCGTGAGTCGGTGCAGCAAAAGATGCAGACGCACCTGAGCTTCTTCCGGAAGAGCAGCCTCTGCAGGCAGCATGCGCAACGCGCTGGCCAAAGGTTCAGGCAGCGCAGCGATGGCGATGGCTATATCGCCTTCCAGTTTTTGGGGCTGTCCTGCTTTGGGCAGCATGTCGTGCAGGGCGAGGGCCATGACGCGCACCAGCGTCGTGAAGGATTTGCCCTGGGCCTGTTTTTCGGCGGGGCTTTCCGGCCGGGT
Source organism: Syntrophotalea sp. (assembly GCF_050253115.1). NCBI lineage: Bacteria > Pseudomonadati > Thermodesulfobacteriota > Desulfuromonadia > Desulfuromonadales > Syntrophotaleaceae > Syntrophotalea > Syntrophotalea sp. The sequence continues at coordinate 11,077 of NZ_JBFWJQ010000045.1, read as the reverse complement.
CGATTCGGCCATCCCCCGGTGAATTCTGTAATGCTCTGTCAATGGGGTCTGCAGGGAAGCCATTGTTGCGCGCAACAGGTTCGCCAGGTAATAGGCGGAGAGATTGTCGGGCAGAACGGCGCCCAGCACGCTGAAGGTTTTCATCGCCTCCATCAGCCCAAGCAGCGCTTCATGGGAATCGGCTGCATTGGGAGATTCGCCGCCGCCGACAGGCAGTTTTCTGGCAGCGCTCCAGTCATCCTGGCTGCGCTGCCAGAGGGTGATATGGGAAATATCCCAGGTTACAAAATAATTGAGACCGAGAGCCTCTGCCGCCATTTGTCCCTGAGGCAGCGGCGAGGGATCGGACGGGTCGGGGAAAAAAAGGACGCCCCCGGCCATGTAGCTGTCGCGGTTTATCCAGAACACCAGGGGTGGATGGATTTCCCCCGCAGGGGTGAGGATCGGGGCAAAAGGTTCGATCCGCCGAAACGGGGACCGGCCCCCGGTAATGAATTCCTGGGCCCAGAGGGAGAGTTGTTGCACCCTTTGATTGAAGGGCTCCTGGCCGGTTTTTTGGGTACTATCGGGGGTTTTCATAGGCTCGACAAAAGACGGTGCAGGTTTGGCCGCAGCGTGGACCTGTCAGGAAAATAGCTCACCGCTGGCCTGGCCGCGCGGAATCTGTCGCTGGAAATGCCGGTAGGCCAGTTCCGTGGCCACGCGCCCGCGGGGGGTTCGGTTCAGATAGCCGTTTTGCAGCAGGTAGGGTTCGATAACGTCTTCAATGGTATCCTTCTCTTCTCCGACGGCTGCGGCCAGGGTGTCCAGTCCGACCGGTCCGCCGGCGAATTTGTCGATGATGGCAAGCAGCAGCAAGCGGTCCATGTGATCCAGACCGCTGCTGTCGACCTCCAGCCGCGAAAGAGCCATATCGGCAATCTCGCGGGTGATGACCCCATTGCCCTTGACCTGGGCGAAATCCCTGACGCGTCGCAGCAGGCGATTGGCGATACGCGGCGTGCCCCGACTGCGGCGGGCGATTTCCCGTTGGCCGTCCTTTTCGATGGGGATGTCAAGAATCCGGGCGCTGCGCCCGGCGATGGTGGCCAGCTCGTCATGATTATAGAATTCCAGCCGGCAGATAACCCCGAACCGGTCTCGCAGAGGTGAGGAAAGCAGCCCGGCCCGCGTGGTTGCTCCCACCAGCGTGAAGCGGGGGATGTCGAGCTTTATGGTTCGCGCCGAAGGTCCCTGCCCGATAATGATATCGAGCTGGTAGTCCTCCATCGCAGGGTAGAGAATCTCCTCCACCACCGGCGACAGGCGGTGGATTTCATCGATGAACAGCACATCGCCCTCGGCCAGATTGGTCAGGATGGCTGCGAGGTCTCCAGGCTTTTCGATCACCGGGCCGGAGGTACTTTTGATACTGACGCCCATTTCACTGGCGACAATGTTGGCGAGAGTGGTCTTGCCCAGGCCCGGCGGACCGTAAAAAAGAACGTGATCGAGGGACTCCTGGCGTCCACGCGCGGCGTCGATAAAAACCTGCAGGTTTTCCTTGGCCTTGCTTTGGCCGATATATTCCGCCAGTACCCGCGGCCGCAAGGTCGCTTCCAACCGGTCATCCTCTATGTTGAAATCGGGTGTGACAAATCGTTCAGTCATGCCAGTCCGCCTTTGGGGATTTCCGCTTTTCCTGCTTCAGGATACAGAAAGAGCCCACCCCTTTCAAAGGGAAATGTTCTTTCGGTTACGGTCTGTGGTGCCGCGATTTAGCGCATGAGGATTTTCAGTGCCTGTTTGAGGATTTCCTCCAGGGGGGTGCCGGCATCCAGGTCCAGGGAATCGAGTGCTTTGCGGGACAGGTTTTCCTTGTAGCCGAGATTGACCAGTGCCGACAGGGCGTCATCCCGGAAATCGCATGGTGCAGGCACCGGCGGTGTTTTGCTGCCGGCAGCGGAGCCGGCAAGGCTCGTGACTTTGTCACGAAGTTCCAGGACCAGCCGTTCCGCCGTTTTTTTGCCGATCCCCGGAACGGTTGCCAGCTGTTTCGCATTGCCTTGTGACAATGCCTGATGCAATTCCGCCGCTGGCATGTGAGACAGGATGTTGAGCGCCACCTTGGGGCCAACGCCGGATACGGACAGCAACAGTCCGAAAAGCTCCTTCTCGGAACTGCTCCAGAAACCGAACAGCAGCAGCGCATCCTCACGCACATGGGTATGCACTTGCAGTCGTACCAGACCTTCATCCGGAAGGGCGTAGTAGGTCGAAAGCGGGATCAGCAGTCGATAGCCGACGCCGCCGACATCCAGAATAATTTGGCTGATGGATTTATGGATCAATTGTCCATTGAGCACAGCGATCATGGCATCATTCCGGAAGCTAAGAGAAAATCCGTCAAATCAGCAGGCTCTTGAGATGATAGCAATGCGCGTGACAAATGGCCACCGCCAAAGCATCCGAGGCGTCCTCCTGGGCGATTTCAGGCAGATTCAAGAGTACGCGCACCATCTGCTGCACCTGCGGCTTGGCCGCCTTGCCGTAGCCGACAACGGCCTGCTTGACCTCCACGGCGGTATATTCGGCTACGGGCAGGGCCGCGTTGACCCCGGCCAGCATGGCAACGCCCCGAGCATGTCCAAGCTTCAGTGCCGACAGGGCGTTTTTAGCGACAAATATGCGTTCCACTGCCACGCTTGCCGGCCCATAATCGCGAATAACCCGCGACAATCCATCGTAAATTGTTTTGAGCCGTTCCGCCAGCGGGGCATCGGTGCGGGTGTGGATGGCGCCGTTGTCCACATGAAGCAGGCGGTTGCCGATTTTTTCGATCAGACCGTAACCGGTGATGCGGGTGCCTGGATCGATGCCAAGAATACGCATGTCAAATCACCCTCGATGAGTCCTTGTCAAAGGAAAAAGGCGGGGCTTGCCCCGCCTGATAAATACGGTCGACAGGGACCAGGGCTCATTCCATGATACGGGCGATTTCCTCGTCCGAAATGTCGAAGTTGGCATAGACGTTCTGAACGTCATCATTGTCTTCGAGTTTGTCCATCATCTTGAGCATCTGTTCGGCCTGCTTGCCCTCCAGCCCAACCATGGTCTGGGGAATCATGGTCACCTCGGCTGTTTGCCACTGCAGACCTTTGGCGGCGAGGGCATCGCGCACTTCCATGAAGTCGGCCGGATCGGTAATGATCTCATAGGCGTCGCCCTCGTCCTTGACGTCTTCGGCTCCGGCCTCCAGTGCCGTTTCAAACAAAGCGTCGAAATCCTGCTCGGTGTCGAAGGAGATCAGCCCCTTGCGATCGAATAGAAACGCGACCGATCCATTGACGCCAAGACTGCCGTTGTGCTTGTTGAAGATGTGGCGAACATCGGCAACGGTGCGGGTGCGGTTGTCGGTCATGAATTCTACAATAACCGCGACGCCTCCGGGCCCGTAGCCTTCAAAGGTGCCTTCTTCGTAGTTGACACCGTCGAGGTCGCCACAGCCTTTTTTAATCGCCCGCTCGATGGTGTCCTTGGGCATATTGGAGCCCTTCGCCTTGTCGACGGCCGTGCGCAACCGCGCATTCGCCTCCAGGTCGCCGCCGCCAATCTTGGCAGCTACGGTGATTTCCTTGATCAGTTTGGTGAAAATTTTGCCACGCTTGGCGTCCTGGGCACCCTTGCGGTGTTTGATGTTGGCCCATTTGCTATGTCCTGCCATGTTGCCGTGTCTCCTTGCCTGGGATAATTATGCTTTTTCCGGGTATTTGGTTGCGCATCAAAGGTGGATGCGGAGCCCTTGTGTCGAGGCCCTTGCCGCCGGCAAAGCGTCGTTCAATAAACCGGCTTGAAATCAAACTGGTGCTGGGCGCGGATAAACCGAACTGTGCGGCTTTTGGAACGCATGACGATGGAATGGGTTTCCGCGCCGCCCGACACATAGCGCACGCCGTGCAGCAATTCGCCGTTGGTAACGCCGGTGGCCGCAAAAACCACATCCCCTTGCGCCATTTCCTCGGCGGTGTAAATCTTGTCGAAATCTTCGATACCCATGGTGCGTGCGCGGGTTTTTTCTTCCCGGTTCATGAACACCAGGCGGCCCTGCATGTCGCCTCCCATGCACTTGAGTGCCGCCGCCGCCAGCACCCCCTCGGGGGCACCACCGATACCCATCAGCATGTCGACGCCACTGCCACAGACCGTAGCCGCGATGGCCGGTGCCACATCGCCATCGGAAATGAGGTGAATCCGGGCTCCGGCCCTGCGCACTTCACTGATGATCTTTTCGTGCCGGGGTCGGTCGAGGATCACCACGGTAAGGTCTTGTACATAGCAATTTTTGGCGTCGGCCACCCGCTTGAGGTTCTCTTCGGGTGACTCGTTCAGGTCGATACAGCCATGGGCTTCCGGACCGACGGCGATTTTTTCCATGTACATATCGGGCGCGTGAAGAAACCCTCCCTTGGGTGCCAGCGCAATGGTGGTGATAGCGCCGGTCTTACCCTTGGCACAAATGTTGGTGCCTTCCAGCGGGTCGACGGCGATATCGACTTCGGGATATCCGCCGCAACTCTTGCCGACTTTCTCACCTATATAGAGCATGGGCGCTTCATCCATCTCGCCCTCGCCGATAACAACCGTGCCGCAAAATTCGACGGAATCGAGCGTGCGACGCATGGCTTCGGTCGCCGCTTCATCGGCAGCATCCTTGTTCCCCTTGCCAACCCAGCGGCCACAGGCCAGCGCGGCGGCTTCGGTGACCCGTACCAGATCCATGGCTAAATTGCGTTCCATTACAAAAATCCTCCTTGGGCTAAAGACTGCCGTTCGCAGCGGCGCCATCATGACAGAAAAAACTGGTAAAGACAAGTTTTAGGGCACGGAACCCTATTGCCGGCCCGCATGTGTCGGCCGATGACGACTTGACTTGATGTGGTCTCCAAAGCGATGATGCCGTCCATGGTGATGCAAAGGCTAAGATCAACATTTGCCCGGGGGAGATTGGCAGGATGTTTCAAAAAACCGTCATTTGGGCACACCGTGGGGCTTCCGGCAAGGCGCCCGAAAACACGCTGGCCGCGTTTGGCCTGGCAGAATTGGACGGTGCGGATGGCATTGAGCTCGATGTCCGCATGACTGCAGACGGGGTGCCCGTGGTGATGCACGACGCCACCCTCGACCGTACCACGGATGACAGTGGCCTGCTTGCGTTACGATCGCTCGCCGACCTGGCCGGTGTTGATGCCGGACGCTGGTTCGGTCCGCAGTTCGCCAAAGAATCGGTACCAACCCTGGAACAGGTACTTTGCCAAATCCAGGACCGTATGCTCCTGAATATCGAGATCAAGGAGTTTGCGGCCGGTGTGGCCGTCAAGCGGCTTCTAAAGCGGCATGCCCGCTGCCGAGTGCTGATTTCCTCCTTTGACCACGCTGTGCTCCAGGCACTTCATCTTGACGCTCCGGAGTTGTTCCTCGGTTATCTGAGCGAGGATGCCGATTGGGACCGCTTGATCGAGACGGCAGTTGCCAATCGTGCGGTCAGTTTCCATCCCCGCCAGGATCGGGTTGTCGCTGAACAGGTTGAGCTTTGCCATGCCCGGGGGCTGAAGATTTTTCCCTGGGTTGTGGATGAAAAAAAGCGCGCCATGACGTTGCTTGAAATGGGCGTGGATGGCCTGTTCACCAACGAGCCCGGCAGCCTGCGCCGGTGGCTGGCTGGAGTCGCCAGCTCACAGGGAGTGCCGAGCAGGTGAAACGTGGCGCCATTTTGGGAAAGTGAATTTTCGAAAGGGCGGATGATGGAAAATCTCGAGGGACGTAAAGCGGCAGGTTTTGAACTGGAAGGGACCGATCGGCAGATGCACAGGCTGGACGATTATGCCGGAAAGACCGTTGTGCTCTACTTCTATCCCAAGGACAACACCGCCGGGTGCACCAAGGAGGCGTGTTCCTTCCGGGACGTGCATGCCGATCTGCTGCAACGGGAAGCGGTGCTGCTCGGAGTCAGCAGGGACAGCCTGGCGTCCCATGACCGCTTTATCGACAGGTTCGATCTGCCTTTTGTGCTGCTGTCCGACCCCGATGGCCGGACCATGCGGGCCTATGGTGCTTTCGGCGAAAAGAAAATGTACGGCAAGACCGTTATGGGTACGATCCGATCGACGGTAGTTATAGGCCCGGATGGCACGATCATAAAACACTGGCCCCGGGTTAAAAAGGCCGAGACCCATCCGCAGGAGGTACTTGCGTATTTGAGAGGGCTGTAAATTCTTTGGCGTCGTGCCCCAGGGTGGCAGTAGCCGGAGCAGTGGCTTTGACATCTGTTCCGGCTTTTTTGCGAATAACGCCGTGGTTCAGAAAGTGTGCGTGAGGCTGACGCCGATCAGGTGCAGATGATTTTCATACTCCCCGTTGGCGAGGGGGCCGTACAGGTTGCTGCGCTTGCTGCGATCCTCCTGTAATTGGAAGCCGTAAGCCAGCGCCAGCTTGAGGTGGTCAAGGGACCACTCGGTGCCGAGGGTGAATAGATGGGTGTCGGAGTCGGGAACGCCCGGTTCGAAGGTCCTGTCCGGGATCGGATTCTCACCGTACAGGTATCCGGCCATGATCGCCAGGCGGTCATTCACGCGGTATTTGGTGCCGATGTTGTAAGCCCAGGTGGCGTGCCAGTCGCGGGGCGCCAAGCTGCTGGTCTCGCCACCCACGGGGTCGCGCAGTGTGATTTTGAGCCGCCGGAAGGAGGACCAGTCTTCCCAGCGCAGCCCGATTTCCATCGTCCAGGCGTCTGTGAACTGGTAGGCCAGGCCTGCCGTGAACTGCTGGGGCAGGGTGATGGCCGTTTTGCCGCGTGTTTCGGGAAACAGCAGGGAAATCAGCGGCGAAGCCGAATCGGGGATGTCGAAACGGGCCTTGCCGTCGATATCGACCTTGATCTCGCTGCGGTAGGCGGCGCCAAAGGACAGTTCATCGGTCAGTTTCAGCAATATGCCTGCGTTGAAGCCTGCTGCTTCGCCGCTGCCGGTGAACTGCTGGCCGATTTCCGGTTCTCCGAAGGTTGAGAGATCCACCTTGTTTTTCAGCTTGGCGTCGAGCAGGAGGATGTTCAGCCCGGCGCCAAAGGAAATCCGCGGCGATAACTGCCAGGCCAGCGTCGGATTGATGTTGAAGGTGGTAATGCGGGATTTGGTGGCGATAAAACGCCCCGGCCAGTCGCTGTCCCAGACGGTGCCGAGGCCGAAAGAATTGAAAACGCCGAGGCCGGCGCTGAAGCGGTCGCCGAATTGGTGGGAAACATAAAAAGAACTTGGGAAATAGGCCGTATCACGGTTGTCGGCGGTTGTGCCATCTTCCGCCTTGAAATCCCGGGAGGGCAGGATGACGGTGGTGCCGATTTCCAGTTGCGTGCCGGGCAATTCGGTGAGCAGTGCCGGGTTGAAGAATACCGCCGACGGTCCGTCACTATGGGCGGTGGTTGCGTTGGCTTGTCCCAGGGCGTCGGCACTTTGGGTGAAAATGCCGAAGCCTGAGGCAAAACCGTGACGAGCGCTTGAAAACAGGCACGCGACAAGCAACAGTTGAATGAAAAACGCCCTGAAAACAAAAAGTCTCATGGTCGCCCCCTCGGAAAAAACAGCGAACGGCAAGTTGGCAGATGCTTCCCGACGCAAAATATGGCAATCTCTACAATGTTCAAGACTATATCGGTGAAGCAGGCTGTAGACAATTCGTTTTTTGCTTATAAATTACACATTTGCAGAATTTTAATGGAGCTGCGATGAAAACCCGTACCGCTTATCTGATGGAAAGCGATCAGGAGGCCAGGCGCCTGGATCTTAAAACCGACCGGGAACGTCTGGAAGAACAGGCTCGATGGGCAGGCCTTCAGCCCGGTATGCGTGTTATTGATGTCGGTTGTGGCAGTGGCAAGACCAGCTCGTTTCTGCACCGGATGGTTCATCCCGGCGGGGAGGTGCTGGGGATTGATGCCTCGCCCGAACGTGTGGCCCATGCACGAAGCCACTATGGTGTGGCGGGGCTTGGTTTTGCCTGTCGTGATTTTTATGACCCGCTGCTTGATCTGGGGCAGTTTGATTTTGTCTGGGTGAGGTTTGTTCTTGAATATCATCGTCGTGAAGCCGCGCGGATCGTGGAAAACCTGATGAGCATTCTGGCACCGGGGGGCATCCTGTGTCTTATCGACCTGGATCATAACTGCCTGAATCACTACGGCATGCCACCCCGCCTGGAGTCCGCGCTGACGGCCATCATGGGGCAACTGGAGACACATGGGAATTTCGATCCCTACATGGGCAGGAAGCTCTACAGTTTTTTGTACGATCTGGGATGTCAAAAAATCGATGTGCGACTGAGCGCCCATCACCTGATTATCGGCGAACTCAACGACGTGGATGCCTTCAATTGGCTGCGCAAGGTGGAAGTCGCGGTTAAAAACAGCGGCTATGGATTTCCGGAGTATGCCGGCGGATTTCAGGAGTTCACTCAGGAGTTTCAGGCTTTTTTCAGTGATCCGAGACGTTTTACCTACACGCCGCTGATTGCCTGCCGGGGCAGTCGGCCAAAGTGAAGCGTGGCGTTTATGTCATTATCCGGGGCCTGCAGGTGCAGTATTCAGCAGGAGAGGGATTCCTGGGAAAAATGCCGGCTATGGGTGGCTATGAATTGCGACAGGGTGTCGCGGTGGGGTTTTCGCAGATCGGTAAAAGCGATCCCGCAACCGGGAGGGAAAAGGGTTTTGCGCGGCAGGCAACGATGGTTGATCCAGACGACGCGGCCATTGATCTCCATCGGTGTAGAGCAGGCATCGGGCAGGATAAAGGATAGTTTAACCGGAGCGCCTTCCCTGACCGGAAGCGCGGTGGCCGCGAACAAGCCGCGGCTGCTGATATCCGAGGTCGTGGTTTCGTCTCGCAGGCCCTCGTACTGGATGGTCAGCGGAGCACGGTACGGTACCCGGATGCTTTCCCGAGAGGCTTGACGGCAGGAACCGGGCATGATTGCGGGGTCGCTGGCAAGCTGCTGTTCAAAATATCTCAGAAAAGCATCGACGATGTCCTCCTCAAAATGCCTGCCCCGTCCTTTTTTCAGTTCATCGGCGGCCACATGGAACGGCATCGGTTCGCGATAGTGGCGTTTGGAGGTGATGGCCTCGAAAAAATCCGCGACCGCAATGATCTTCCCTCCGAGGGGAATGTCTTTCCCGGTTAAGCCCAGCGGGTAGCCGCTGCCGTCAATTTTTTCATGATGGGATCCGGCGATAGCCGGAACCTCGGCGTAAATCCCTTCGAAATGAATCTTTTCCAGAATCTGCCGCGTCTGATTGGCGTGATCCTTGACGATTTCGTATTCACGGGCTGACAAACGGCCGGGTTTTTTGAGGATGGCGTCCGGCACCGCGATTTTGCCGTAGTCGTGCAACAGGGCCGCTACACGGATTTTTTCGCGTTCCCTATCGCAGAGAGCCAGTTCCTGGCAGATGCCGAGGGTGAATTGGGTTACTCTCTCGGAATGGCCTGCGGTAAGCGGGTCCCGCGCATCGATGGTGGTTGCAAGTGCATGCAGGGTCGAATTGAACTGCTGCTTGCGGTTCTGCAGTAATTGGGCGTTGCGGATGCTGATGCCAATGATCGGAGCGATACCGCTCAAAAGGGTGATGTCGCTTTTGAGCAAAGCGCGTTTGGTGGTGAGGTTGTCGGCCGCCAGGATACCGATGGCTTCATTGTCGTAGACGATGGGACAGCATAAAAACGATTTGACTCCCATCTTTTTTGCGAAATCCAGGCTGCGTGGTGACAGATCTTCCTGGATATCGTTGATGTCGTTGATAAGAATCGTTTTCTTCTCCCGGAAAGAAACAACGAAGGCGCCTTTGGAGTCCGGGTTGTCCAGATGAAAGGTGCTGCTTCTGAGAAGATTTTCCACCTTTTTCGAGTAACCGTATCCGGCACGGAAAAAGAGGTGTTTTTTGTCCTGGTCGGCCAACAGCACCAGGCCCCGGTCAAAATCAAGGCTTTGCTGAAAATTTACGACCAGACTTTGCAGAATGTCTTCAATGGTGGTTTCCTTGCTGATGCTCTGGGAAATGGCGTTGGTCAGCAAGGCATTGTTGTAATTGTTCTCTATCTGCTCAAGCAGCGTCCCTGATGAAATTCTCAGGGCTTCCATGCTGTTCCAGACGGTTCTGGTCGATTTTTTTTCCAGGAGAAGCCACGATACCAAAAAGCTCAGCAGGCCTGCCTGAACCAGGGGCGATACGAAAGCCGCGGATGTGGAAAAGGCCGGAATTGCCAGTCCGGCGGCACTGGCCGCCAGAGAAGCGCTGCGGAGGGTTTTCAGAAAACAGAAACTTTCTGTTTGCCAGGTAATCACGTATCGGCAACAGCTGCCGCCGTGAAAAAGGCATTCCGGATGTTCTATCTGTGGAAATTTGTGACGAAACAGATGGGAAATCGCCTCGAAAAAGCCGATACGGTTGTGACACTGAAATTCCTGTTCCTGAACATCGGGATGAGGCGTGACGGTGACTTCAATCTTGTTTTTCGCGAGCCGCCGGGATTCGTATCTGGCGGAGCGGGTGAAGTTGGAAGCGGCCTTGCCGATCCACTGGTAAGCTCGATGGGGGCCCAGAAATCCGAGTACGTACTGGTGGATTACCGTATTGGCTTCAGGCGAAGCCGCGTAGCGACCGGCTTCCCGGGCAATTTTTTCGTTGCCTGTCAGTTCGACGACCTTGTCGTAAAAGGCGTTGACCTGGGTCTGGGTAAACCAGTGCCACTGGTCCGCAACTTCATAAGGCTTCATATCTGCGTGGGACAGCAGGCTGGGTATGTCAATTTGCGGATAGCGGTTTTGCAGAAGGCGCAGAAAAGGATCGATGATTCGGCTGTTATATAGATGCTTTTTTGTTTCTTGTTTGTAGTTCATTAGCATCTCTTTTTGTTTTTTGATTCTATTGCCGATTGAATCTGGTCGTCGATCGCATTTGCCTCAGGCCCTGGTCGGAGTTCTTTGTTTTGAAAATCCAGAGGCAATATTGTTTCTCGTAGTTTATAAGGTTCGCCTCTGCATATTCAACAGG
>NZ_JBFWJQ010000044.1:0-19664 GCF_050253115.1 Syntrophotalea sp. | reverse complement strand
CTGTTGGGCATCATTTATCTGACACTGAAGAACAAGTGGGTCTTTGAGGACTTTCCGAATTTCGTCCTGAAAGAGAGCTGAAAACAGAACCTTACAACCAAGAAGAGTAGATTTCTTTCATAGGAGGAGACATGCAACAGATTAAACCCTGGCTGACTGTTTACGGCCTCAACCTGCTGGGAGCCCTGCTGATTCTGGCCGTCGGTCTTTGGCTGAGCAAATTACTGTCCAGGATCGTGCGCAAAATGATGACCAGCCGAAATGTCGACCCGACCCTGGTGTCCTTTATCAGCACCCTGGTTTACGTCGCGCTGGTCAGCTTCGTCGCTATTGCCGCGTTGAACCGTATCGGCGTCCAGACGACCTCTCTGATCGCGGTAATCGGGGCCGCCGGCCTGGCTGTCGGCCTGGCCCTGCAGAACTCGCTGTCCAATTTCGCCGCCGGCATCATGATGATCCTGCTGCGGCCCTTCCGGGCCGGAGATTTTATCGAAGGAGCCGGCGTCATGGGCACGGTGGAACTGGTGCATATTTTCAATACCCGCCTGCAGACCCCGGACAACCGGACCATTGTCATCCCCAATGCCAAACTGCTTAACGACAACATTATCAACTACACCGAGCGCGGCACAAGACGCATGGATCTTGTCATCGGCGTCAGCTACGATGACGATATCCACAAAGTCAAACAGATCCTGCAGGATATCATCACCGAGGACAGCCGGTTCCTCAAGGAACCGCAGCCTGTCGTGGCGCTGAATGAATTCGCCGACAGCAGCCTGAACTTTGTCATGCGTCCGTGGATCGGCACTGCCGATTACTGGCCGGCCTACTTCGATACCATGGAAAAGATCAAGCTGCGCTTTGACGAAAACGGCATTTCCATCCCCTTTCCGCAGCAGGATGTACATCTTGTCCAATCCGCTGCATCGACGGAAAATGCCGCCTGAAAATCCGGTCGGACCACCCATCGCCCATGCCCTGGAAAGCCTGGCTTTTCAGGGCATGGCTTTTTTTGTAGAACGGGTCGGCACAGCCTTCCAGGGATCCGCGGGCCAGGGATGCTTCGGGTAGCGCCCCGCCAGTTCCCGCTTGACCTCGGGGTAGCCCTCCTCCCAGAAACTGCGCAGATCCTGGGTAACGGCAACCGGTCGTCGCGCCGGGGACAAGAGCTGCAATTGTACCGCCAGACGCCCGCCCGCCACGCACGGCGTTTCTGCCAGACCGAATAATTCCTGCAATTTGACCGCCAGCACCGGCGGGCCTTCCGATCGGTACTCCAGGGCCACCCGATGGCCGCTCGGGACCGCCAACTGGGTCGGAGCCTCCTTTTCGAGCGCTTGCTGCAGGCGCCAATCGAGGCGGGCCAGCAGAACCGTCGAAAGATTCAGTCGGGAAACATCCTCCAGACAGCGCATCCCGTCCAGCCAGGGAGCGAGCCAATCGTCCAGTTCGGCAAGCAGGGCCCCTTCGGACCAGTCCGGCCAGGGCAACTCTGGAAAAATCCGCGCCAGGGTCATCACCCGCCAGCGCAATTGGACAGCGGCGGGACTCCAGGGAAGCGCCGCCAGACCAAGCTGACGCAGGCCGTCAAGCAAAGCGGCCGACACCTGCGCAGGGTCGGCCTGAGCAGGACGTTCGTCAAGCAGTAACGCACCGAATCCATATTCTTTACGAGCCACCACCTTGTTCTGCCCGGCATCCCAGAAAACCCGCTGCCTCCAGACCAGGTGTCCCGCGCATTCCGTTTCAAGGCGGGAGCGCGTAACGGTACTGGCCAGGCGGATCATGGCGTCTGCGCCACGCCCTCCCCCCACATCGACCGCCACGATGAATTCCGCATCCCCCACCCCGCTGCGCGGAGACAGGCAGCCGCCCTGCCCGTTGACCATCAGATAGCGTCGGCAATCGGCCGGACGACGCCGCGCCACACGATCCGGATAAGCCGCCAGCAACAGGATCGCCAGCGTATCACTGTCGCCCTGCAGCGCATCGCAGTCTGTCCGCAGGCGCTGCCGCCAGGCCCTGGCGGTGCGATCCACAACGCGACAGGTTGCCTTATCGACGCCGTTTTCCAGGGGTTGACCGGCGCGAAAAGCGTACAGCGCATCCAGCCGGGGCTGCAGATCGCTGTCCACGACCTGCGCGGCGGGTGACAGCCCCTTCAGCAAATCCCGCTCTTCGAGAAGAGCCGCAAGATCACAGGCCAGAGGCAGGCTGGCGATTTCCATACCGCGCAACAGTAGCGCGGCGATGCGGGGATGGGCAGGAAGCCTCGCCATGGCTTCGCCTCTGGCGGTCAGACGATGTTTTTTGTCAAGTGCGCCAAGCAGCCTCAGCAAATCCCTGGCATTGCCCAGCGCCCCGGCCGGCGGTGCATCCAGCCAGCACAGACTGGCGGCCTGCGTCACCCCCCAGCAGGCCAGCTCCAATGCCAGCGGCGCCAGATCGGCCGTGCGAATTTCCGCAGGCATGAACGGCAGCATGGCCCCTTGCGTCGCTTCGCTCCAGAGACGGTAACACCGCCCCGGCCCCAGACGGCCGGCGCGTCCGGCGCGCTGATCGGCATTGGCGGCGGCGATACGCACAGTGGTCAGGCGTGGCAGACCGGATCCTGCATGGAACCGGGCCTGCCGCATGAAGCCACTGTCGACAACCCCCCGCACACCTTCGATGGTCAGGCTTGTCTCGGCAATGTTGGTTGCCAGCACCACTTTGCGCTGCCTTCCCGGCAGCAACGCTCTTTCCTGTTCGGCAAAGGGCAATTCGCCGTACAGCGGCAGGACCAGCAATTCGCCAGCAGCCGGCTCCTTCCGGAGTATTTCCTGGCAGCGGCGAATTTCGCCGGCCCCCGGCAGAAACACCAGGATGTCGCCTTCGATTTCCCCCAAGGCCCGCCGCACCGCCCGCGCCACTACCTCCGGCAGAGGCCCTGCGGGGTCCCTGGGCATGTAACAGATTTCGACCGGATGGCAACGCCCGGGGCATCGCAGCACCGGCGCGTTGCCCAGTAGACGGGAAACCGGATCGACATCAAGGGTCGCCGACATGATCAGCAGCTTCAGATCGTCACGCAGCCCCAATTGCGCATCCCGACACAGGGCCAGCGCCAGATCGGCATGCAGATTTCGTTCGTGAAATTCGTCAAAGATCACCAGCCCTACGCCATCCAGCGTCGGATCGGACTGCAACCGACGGGTAAGAATACCTTCGGTAACAACTTCGATGCGCGTGGCGGCCGAAACACGCCGGTCGAAGCGAATGGCATAGCCGACCGTGTTGCCAACCGCTTCGCCCAGGCACGCCGCCATATAACGGGCGGCGTTGCTGGCGGCCAGGCGCCGGGGTTCCAGCATGAGAATCCGCTTGTTTTGCAGCCAGGGCTCATCCAGCAGCGCCAGAGGCACGCGGGTGGTTTTTCCGGCCCCCGGTTCGGCCTGCAGAACCACTGCGGGCGCTTTTTGAAGGGCCTTTCGCAATTCATCGACAACACTGTCGATAGGCAATAAACGACGATTTGCATTCATAGCAGATGAGGATTATGCGCAATGAACAGGTGAAACAACGGTTTTACACAAGGCGGGCTTTTCTGCCGAAAAGAAACCGGAAAGGCTGCTGCCGGTCTGTTGTCGCAATTGCCGGTCATCATGCCAGACGAATAATTTCGACCAGCAATTCGGTCACCCTTACCATGTCGGCTACATGCACCGATTCGGCGACGGTATGCACATCGGTCATACCGGTGCCGATAATGACCGTCTCGATGCCATGTGCGTTGAAGATATTGGCATCGCTGCCCCCACCGCCATCGCACAACGCCACCACGCGATCCAGCTGTCTGGCCGCCCTTTCCACAAGTTGTAGAATGTCCGCATCCGGCGACACCGCCATACAGGGATAATCGCTCACGACCTGCGTCTCGACAGACACAGAAACCTGCTCCCCGCCGATACTGCGCGCGGACGCCTGTGCCGCATCCCGCAAGCATGCCAGCATATGCTCCGTCTGGGTCTGAAGTTTGGCGGGGTCGTGGCTGCGCGCCTCGCCTTCGAGAACAACTTGCCGTGGAATGATATTAGTCGCCGACCCACCCTGGATGGTGCCGATATTGGCGGTGGTTTCATAATCGATGCGCCCCAGGCGCATCGCCGCAATCCCTGTGGCGGCAGCAACAATCGCCGACACTCCCTTTTCCGGATCAATGCCGGCATGGGATTCGCGCCCGGTGATAACAAAACGCATTTTGTTGGCAGCCGGAGCGGTGTTGATGACCCTGTCGGTCCCGGAAGTGTCGAGAGCCAGTCCGCGCCGCGAGACGACCTTGGAGTAGTCAAGATGCTTGGCGCCGAGCAACCCTTTTTCCTCACACACGGTTACAACGACCTCGATGATGCCATGAGGGACGCCCTGCTCCTTCACGATTTCCAGAGCCTCGACGATCTCGGCCAGACCGGCCTTGTCGTCCGCACCGAGAACAGTATCGCCGGCGCTTCGGAAAATGCCGTCGACCAATACCGGGCGCACCCCGTCGGCCGGCACCACCGTATCCATGTGCGCCGACAGCAGCAATGGTTCACAATCCTTGCCGCTGGCCGGCAACCTGGCGATAATATTGCCGCTCTCACTGCCGATGGCGCTTCCGGCATCGTCCATGACAACCGACATTCCCAGGCTGCGAAAGCGTTCGACCAGATACCTGGAAATCTCCCCTTCCCGAAAAGACGGACTGGCAATGCCGGCCTGCCGCGCAAATTCCTTTTTCAAACGTTCCACATTCACCATGACCATGTCCCTGCCTTCGATGGAGTCAGCAACCGCGCAGGCCGGACAGGAAACTCTCCCGGCAGCCTGCAAATCGACCGTTTACATAAATAGACCATTGGCCAAATTTTGGCAACGGCCTTGCACTTCTTCCTGCTTGCTGTCGAATTTCTGGACAACGATGTGCAGAACCTGTTAGCATGCCATGTGATTCTGGCCGGGCCATGGATGCACTGCATCGGCGGCCCCTCCACCATCCCGAGCAAAACAAAACCAAAGAGAGTGACATGTTGCATGATATTCAACCACCACGACGTTTCCCGAAACTGAAAACCAACCGTTTCACAACTAAAAAAGCGCTCCTGTGGGGGGGGGTCGTTGCCGGCCTTCTCGGCGGCCTCTGGTTCGGCGCAACCGGTTCTAACCGGCAGACCAGCAACGGGGAGCAGGCTGCCAGGACCGCGAACGAGCAGACTCGGGTCATCGCGCAAAAAACCGTCAAGGGCGTCATCCAGCCCGGGGACACCATCACGTCGCTGCTTGCCGACATCTTCACTCCGCAGCAGATTCACATACTCAACCAGGCAACCAAGCCGGTTTTTCCCTTGTCCCGACTGACCGCCGGACAATCCTACGCGCTGCGCCTTGCCGACGGCAAATTCATAAGTTTCACTTACGATATCGACCGCGAGGATCAGCTTGTGGTTTGCCGGGAGGGCGGCAGTTTCGTAGCCCGGAAGATACCCATCGAATACGAGGTTATCACCGACCTGGTCACCGGCGTCATCGACTCGAGCCTTTTCGGATCGATCGTTCAAAGCGGCGAGAATGAGGTTCTCGCCATATCCCTGGCCGACATCTTTGCCTGGGACATCGACTTCATCCGCGACATCCAGCCAGGCGACGCGTTTGAGGCTCTGGTGGAAAAACGCTTCCGCGAAGGCACTCCGGCCGGCTACGGCCGCATTCTCGCGGCCCGGTTCACCAATCAGGGGCAACCCTACAGCGCCTACCTTTTCAAGGACGGAAATCAACCGGCGGCCTATTACGACGAAAACGGGCGCAGCCTGCGCAAAGCCTTTTTGAAGGCACCGCTGTCGTTCTCCCGCATCTCCTCAGGATTCAACATGCGTCGGCGGCACCCGATCACCAAAAAAGTACGCCCCCACCCGGCCATCGACTATGCGGCGCCGACCGGCACCCCCATAAAAACCGTGGGAGACGGCACGGTAACCTTTGCCGCCTTCAAACGCTACAACGGCAATTGTGTCAAGGTTCGCCACCCTGGCGGATGGGAGACCATGTACAACCATATGAGCCGCTTCGGCCGCGGCATCAAAAGAGGGGTAAAAGTCAGGCAGGGACAAGTGATCGGCTATGTCGGCACGACCGGCCTTTCCACCGGTCCGCACCTTGACTTCCGCATGTATAAAAACGGCGTGGCGCTGAATC
Organism: Syntrophotalea sp.; assembly: GCF_050253115.1. Lineage (NCBI taxonomy): Bacteria > Pseudomonadati > Thermodesulfobacteriota > Desulfuromonadia > Desulfuromonadales > Syntrophotaleaceae > Syntrophotalea > Syntrophotalea sp. The sequence continues at coordinate 13,451 of NZ_JBFWJQ010000044.1, read as the reverse complement.
CGCTCAAGATCAAAACACCGCCATCGGCACCGGTATCGGCTCAGCACCTGCCGGACTTCAAACGGACCGTCGCACAGTTGACCGCCCGCCTGGAAGGCAGTCAGCCGGTACAAACCGCTGCGCTGGTCGGTAATCACCACTCCGGCCTCGAAGCAGATTCGCTGCGTACCAATTAAAGCCTGCTGCTGTCCTCGGAAATGCATGAATAAAACGGAAAGACAGCGTGAACCATCTTTTGCACCTTTACCTGGTTGATCCGCTTCCCGACGCGCGCCTGGGGGCCCTGATCGGTGACTACATCAAGGGACGCCTCGACCGGAATCTGCCGGCGGGCGTCCTTCAGGGCATCATCCACCATCGCAGACTCGACAGTTTCGCTCAGACTTCTGCCGCCTTTCGGCGCAGCAAGCAGCGATTGAACCCGGACCTCGGGCTTTGCCGCGGCATTCTGGTCGACATTGCCTACGATCATTTCCTGGCACAAAACTGGCGAATCTATCACCCCCAGCCCCTTGAACAGTTTGCCGCATCCATTTACCGCCTGGTAAAGGACAACCCCAACCTCCTGCCGAACGCCCTGCGCAGGCAGCTGCCACGCATGCTGGCCGCAAACTGGCTGGTGTCGTTACGCCATCTCGACCACATTGAAATCATCCTGCAACGCCTCTCCCGTCGCCTGAGCCGCGCCAATCTGCTGGCCGATGGCACCAAGCAGCTGATGCGCCATCGACAGGGGCTCGAAGCCGATTTCTCCGCCTTCATGATGGAAACGCAACTGTTTTTTCATCCCGTCCCAATCTCCCATCCTGGCATTTTACACTGAGTCCAGCGGAACACCCTAATTCATAGTTTTTATTTAGAAAACTATTTAATCTATTGACACAAACCTTTAATTTAATATATTAACGATAAAACATTGTCTTAAAATCAGCATGCGGCAGTTTCCGCAGCGTTTCCCTGCACCGTTCAAAAGGACCAGCCCTGCGTTTTTTCGTCAGCGCCGCAACATACTTGTTTAACAAGGCTTTATGAAAAGCATACCTTTATAAGGAGGCGTTTCATGGCAGGAAAAATTCAAAAAATGATCCATTCCATTCTTGAGCAAAACGCAAGCAACAATCCCATGCTCGCACGCGTGATCAAAACCAAAATGATCCTCAAAGGCATCAATCCGGCCAGGTTCTCCGCCGATTCACCGGACGATCCCGCGATCATCGCCAAACTCGAAAGCATGATGAGATCCTTCGCTCCGGCCGGCCCCCCGCAAACCGGTGCGATCCGGCCGGCATCCGCCAACGGGAAGATACGTACCGGGTTTTCCACCCACCCGGACACCGCCGATTGCGTGCGGGACCTACGAAAACAGCTCGCGCCGGCATCCCCCCGCCTGGTGATTTTCTTCGCCGCAATGAAACATGCGCCGGAAACCGTGTCGCTTTATATGCAGGAGGCGTTTCCCGGCGCGCAGGTCTTCGGCTGTTCCACCGCCGGCGAAATCACCAGCGGCCAAATGCTTTCGGACGCGATCGTGGCGATGGCCTTCTCCACCGACATGCTTCAGGATTTCAAAATCGAGATTGTCAGGAATCTCGGCGACCCAAATGCCATTCAACAGGCCGTGGCCTGCTTCGATGCCCACTTCGGGCAACCGCTTTCAGCGATGGACCCGGCGCGCCATGTCGGCATTCTGCTGATCGACGGTCTGGCAGGCATGGAAGAAACCCTGATGGAAACTCTCGGCGATTTGACCAACGTCCCCTTTATCGGCGGATCGGCGGGCGACGATCTGCAATTTTCCGGAACCTACGTCTACGCCAACGGTCATGCCTACAAAAATGCCGCGCTGCTGGCCCTGCTCAAACCAAGCGTTGATTTTTCCTTTGTCAAAACCCAGAGTTTCCGTCTTCTGGGAAAAACCCTCAGGGTCTCCAAAGCCAACGAATCGCGCCGAGAAGTCCTGCAGTTCAATGACCGGCCGGCAATCGAGGCTTACGCCGAAGCGGTCGGGGTATCCAGCGACAGGATCAGTCAATGCTTCATGCGCCATCCGGTCGGTCTCATCGTTCAAGGCGAGCCGTTCGTACGCAGCCCGCAACGCATCCAGGGCGACTCCATGTACTTTTATTGCAGCATCAAGGAAGACATGGAACTGTCCCTGCTGGAATCCACCGACATGCTCGGGGACACCGCGCGGGCCATTGCCGAAGCCCGCGAAAAACTTGGCCGCATTTCCGGGATCCTCGACTTCGACTGCATCCTCCGCACCCTCGATCTGCGCCAGCAGAACCTGACCGACGCCTACGGCAAACTGTTTGAAGGCATCCCGACTGCCGGTTTCAGCACCTATGGCGAGCAATACATCGGACATATCAATCAGACAGCGACCATGCTGGTATTCGGATAATATCCGGAGCCGGTTTTTGCCAAAGCCAGTACCGATGCTTCCCTTATAGCAAGGAGGGATTTTCCATGACAGTTTCCGATAGCTTGACTCTTGCCGGAGGTTCCGATGACAAGAGCCTGCACGGCGACCTTTCGGTAACCACGATATCCGACCTGTTGCAGTTTCTGGCGGCAAGCTCCAGAAGCGGTGCGATTCGCGTCATGCGCGATCCGGAAAATGACGAGGGGATGATCTATTTCGCCAAAGGGGAAATCCTTTCGGCGCGGGCCGGAGAAAAAACCGGGCTCGACGGCATCGCCGCCCTGCTCGACTGGAAACAGGGAACCTTTTATTACCTGCCTGGAATCGCCCCCCTGGAAACGACCATCGGCCTGCCCGTCCAGCACGCTATCCTCGAAGCCATTGTGCGTCTGGATAACCGTGGCGGCGATTCCGTGCACAACTACGCATCCGCGTCTGAAGAAGGGAGTACATCCATGGAACAAACAACGAGAGAATCGACGGATGTCATGAACGATCTGCTGACGATTCCCGGCATCGATGCCGTGGTTGTCGTGGGCCGCGACGGTTTTGTCATCGAATCGGCGGGCAGCAGCGCGCGCATCAATATCGACGAGCTTGGCGCTTCCCTCGCACATGCCATCAATGGCATCGAGGAAATGGGGAGCGAACTCAACATCAGTTGCTATCAGGACATGTTCATCGAATATGGCCGTGCTGTCATCATGTGCAGACCGGTCGGCGATGCCGTCGCCGCGATAGTCACTCCGGATGCTTCCAGGCTGGGCATCATCCGCCACAAAACCAAAAAGCTGTTCCAGGAACTCGGATTGTCATTCTAGGAGGGACCCATGCCGCTCAAGCTCGATTTCACCCTTGCTCCAGATACCTACCGCCACTCTCTCAACGGCCACCCGGTTGTCATGCACAGCCACCATTACCTTACCCTGGTCACCAAGCTGGCCGAGGATCTGGACGATGTCGGTGGCCCGCAGATCCTGGCCGATGCGGTGGAGGATGCCATGCGCGTCATGTTCGATGACTATTTCCAGAAAAACGGCATCTCCGACATCCAGGAAAAGCAGGAGATATGCACCGGTTACTTTTCCGCTTTCGGCCTGGGCAAAATAACCATCAGCGGCACCGCGCAATCCGGAGAAGCATGTCTGCTCCGATCCCACATAGACGAAGGATGGCTCATGAAGTGGGGCGAATACCATAAGCCGATAAATCATTTCACCCGCGGGTATGTCGCAGCCGTGTTTGGCGCCCTCTTCGAACGTCCCGCCCGCAGTTACAAGGTCACCGAACTCCAGGGCATGGTTACCGGCGAACAGCAAAGCGTCTTCACCGTTGAGGCGGCCTGAACAAGGAGAATCCATTATTATGACGGTCATGCGAAACGATGTGGTCAAGGCTTTGGCCAAGGTTAACGTGCAGAGCAACGAACAGGGTCTGATCCCCGAATACGAAGTCCTGGTCAACCTGTTGCCTGTGGCATTGCTGAACAGCCTGACGGAAAGATTGCTCGCCGCCGCCCCGGAACGCAAGGAAGAAGTCGAAGCGGGACTGGTCAGGGCTGCCTACGAATGCGGCTATCACACAGGTTGCGGAATCATCACCTCGGAGATTTTCAGCGAAGTGGTGATGCCGATGGTCACCGAAGGAGAAAAAGATATCCTGCGAGGGGCGTTTGCCGCTTTCACCGCCTGGGGATGGGCCAAGTCGGGTATCGTGCAACTTAAGGAAGGTCAGCGGATGATTGTCCGGGCTTTCGATTATTACGAAGCGGACAGTCCGGGGGCAGGATTGCGCGCCTACATGCTGCGCGGACTGAACCAGGCATTTTTCGAACTGGCCTACGCCGATCCGTACCCTGACGGCATGAATACCTTTGTCTGCAAGCAGACCAAGGGCCTGGAAGCAGGCGATTCCTTCGGAGAATTCATCGTCACCAGGAAATAACAACCGGCCGGCCCGATCCGGCGGACATGTGGTGAAAAAATGGCAAATACGATTTCCATCGTCAGCTCCAAAGGCGGCACAGGCAAGACCACGGTCGCCTTGAACCTGGCCGTTGCCCTGGCGGAATCGGGGGAGCGCACCCTGCTGTTGGACCTTGATCCCCTGGGCGCCATCGGCTTTTCCCTGGCACGCAACGATACCGACTGGCGCGGGCTGGCGGAACATATCGTGGATGAAGCGCCACTGAACGAGGTCATGCTTCAAACCCGGCTGCCGCAGCTGTCGATTCTGCCAAGAGGCCGGCTGGATCCCCTGGACATCGATATTTACGAAAATGTCCTGCGCTGCTCCGATGCCTTGCAGAACATTATCGCCGAAGTGGATGCGGAATTCCGCTACATCATCGTCGACACACCGTCCGGCCTTGGGTCCGTCACGCGCGCCGCATTGGCATCAAGCACGCATGCGCTGCTCCCCTTGCAGGCGGAGCCTCTGGCATTGCGTGCCATCTCCCAGACTTTGCATGTCCTTCAGCACATCAGGGAAAACGAAAACCGGAAACTGCACCTGATCGGCATCCTGGCAGTCATGGTTCAGCTGCGGAAGGACGTTTCCTTCAACATCATGAGCACGGCATGGTCATCCCTGCACGGGGTTCTGGAAACCTACATACCGCGAACCGATATTTTTCATCTTGCCAGCGAAAAAGGCCTGCCCGTGGCATTCCTGCAGGGGCGCTGCCCTCCGGAAGCCAAAAGATTCGAGATGCTGGCCACGGAAATCAAAACCATCATCCAGAACCTGGGTGGCGATATGGGAGCCGACGATGAAAGACCGCAACGTGAACTCATATAATCTTTCCTACGCCCGGCAACTGCTCGACGCCATGGCGCCGACCAGAAAGCCGGCTTCCAAAATAGACCAGCCAACCGACACCCGACCTTACGTGCGGCTGATGCCGGTTCAGAAACCCGGAAATGGCGAGCAAGCAACCAGGCCGACCGAAACCGTTTCGGCCGAAAAGACCCGACCGGCGTTTACCGAGCCATCGGAAAATTTTCCCGACTGGGAAAGCTGCATCGCCTGGTGCATCGGCATCACCAGCGCCGAAGCCGCCTTCGTGGTCGATTCCCAGGGTTTCATTATCGCCACCCGCGGAAGGATTCCCAGTCACGGTTTCGAATGCACCGGCGCCGAACTGGTCTTCACCATGGATCAACTGGAACGCATCGATCCGGAGGCGGGCAAGCTTTTATGGATCGATCTCGATTTCAACCAACGTCGACTGGTCGGTTTCATCACACCGGTTCAGAATAATGAATATTTCATTGTCGGGCTGGTGGCTCCGGACCCCGCCTACAACATACTGAAACCATCCATATCCAAGCATATTGTCAAAAGCCTGCCCTCCATGAATTGATTCTTCCGGCTCCGAAAACAGCCCGCCAGGCCTCCGACTGAAAAAGGCCTTTGTCACCTGCAACGCGCGACAAAGGCCGACTCCATACACAAAATCAAAGCCGGTGTTGCGGTCTTTTCTAAGCCGATGCCGGCAACACCAGATGAAATTCGCAACCGGGCGTTTTCTGGGTCAAGGGTTTGCTTGTAGGAGTCCGGGAAAAAATTACGCCACCATGAGATTCGGTAACCAGCTTGCAAAAGGCCAGCCCCAGGCCGATTCCACGCCGCCCCAACCCTTCCTTGCTTTCCACGGTAAAAAACTTTTCAAAAATCGCATCCTGAAATTCTTCAGGCACACCATATCCCTGGTCCTTCACCATTATCCAGAGATATTTGTGATTGGCCGAAACGCGATCCACCACGCTGGGCTTCAGGATCCTGCAAAGATCCCGATTCCTGCCTAACACCTTCCTGCTCCTGACGCTGATCAGACCACCGGTGACACTGTAATTGATGGCATTGGAAAGGAGATTGGTAATGGTCCGCTTCATGCGAATCAGGTCGAGGGATGCAGGCAGGCATTCCCGGTCGGTCGCGTGGCGCACCTTGAGCTGTTTATCGGCCAGCAACAGGGATTGCTCTTCGATACAGTCGTTGATGACGGCATTCAGATCGAACTCGGTCCTGTTGAGTTGAAAATTGGTGTTTTCTTCCCGAAAGATATCCAGAAAAGAGTTCACCATACTGCACAGCTGGTCGTTGGTATTGGAGGCCAGACGAATCACATGTTCCTGTTTATGGTTGATCGTGCCGATGCGTTCCGTGGAAAGCAGCTCAAGGGTTTTGTTGATGGCAGAGATGGGGTTGCGCATGTCATGGCTGAGCATGGCCACCAGATCCTGCTTCATTTTTTCATGCCGTTTCTCTTCGGTAATATTGCGCAGAATGGCCACGTAGCCGGCCACCTCACCATCTTCATCATTGATCCGGGAGATCGAGACCTGAGCGGGAAACTTGCTGCCGTCACCACTGACGCCTTCCATCTCCACACGGAAATTATCTTCTTCACCCTGATCCAGTTTGCTTTTGCATTCCAGAATCTTTTCCGGCGGGTCCAGAAGATCATAGAAGTTTTTGCCGTAAAGCCGCCCGTCTTCAAAACCGAAGGCATCGTGACAAATCTTGTTGACCATGGTGATGCGGAAATTGACATCGATGGCAAAAATACAGTCGGAGACGCTGTCGACCAGTTTATTGAGGTATTCCTTGGACTGTTTGGCCAGCAGATATTTCTGCATGGCCATATCGCTCAGGGTACGCGTGATAACGGCCATGAATTTTACGATTTTCTGCAACTTGGGTTTGGTAACAAAGGGGATCCTGTCCAATTCCTCCAGATAGCCGTCGATGTCCTCGATGCCGATGGCCTTGGCTCGCGCGATGGCGACCTCCTTCGGTATCGGCTCTTCCAGTACCTGGCCGCCGTTCAGGTTGGCGAGGTGGTAGCCTTCTACAATAATCGGCGTTGCACAATCGACCAGCCCCGAATTAAGGCAATTATAAACGTACGGCTCCTGTTGCTTAAGGGACATCTCGCCACCGAAAGCGTCGCTGGCATAGCACTTTTTGCGGCCATCTTCCGTACCGCGGCAATATTTGGCACAGAACCTTGTAAAATTCTGTTCCCCCGACAAGGGCCGCCCTTCGACATCGGCGATTACCGAACCGATACCACAGACCTCGTTAAAGGCATCGAGAATTTCGTCCAGCGTCTCTTTATCCACCAAATCGAGAAGGTTAAGGGTTTTTTTCATCCGATCCTCTGCAAAACGATCTTTTCCTGTGTTTTAACGACACTGAGTTGCAAACAATAAAAAAATCAAATTTAGTTTCATTCGTCATTCCATCGATTATCTGTCTCTGTTCAGATAAAGAAGGTACGGCGAGCTCACTTCCTTGTTATCCGAAATGTCGACAATCAGATTCGCCAACGATTCTATCCCGATGGTTTTTAAAAGATATCCATTGGCCCCCGCGTCCAGGGAGTCCTCCAGGTAGCTGCGATCATTATAGGTTGAAAGAATCAGAAACAGCATGGCAGGGAACTTTTCCCGCAAGGCTTTTATGGCCGATATGCCCGATATGCCTGGCATATCGATGTCCATCAGAACGATATCCGGCCGCAGTTTTTCGATTTTTGCCACGGCATCGCAGCCGTTATCGGCGGTCCCGATGATGGCAACCTTGTGATCATCCTCAAAAGCCAACGACAAACCGGTGCGAATCAAAGGGTGATCATCGGCCAGAAAAACCCTTATCCTTGTCTCAGCCATACACATCCTTTCCGACACTGCCGGCCCAAAGCACCCATCAAACGCGACTTTTTGAATCAACCACACGAAAGCCCAAAATATCCACGATCATGATCCCCCAAAAAGGGTCGCCCGCTGGTTTGGTGATTTACTCAATGATTTTAAGGTTCCGGGCCACGGCCACGGCCTCCAGTCGGCTTTTAACCTCCAGCTTGGTGAATATCTTTTTGATATGGGTTTTGACCGTCTCAATGCTCAAAAAAAGCTCGCTGGAAATTTGCTTGTTGCTTTTCCCTCCGGCAATGAGGTTGAGAATCTGCTCTTCCCTCGGGGTTATATGAACCGGTTCCGATTCCTCCTCGACACCGGCGGACCCCGCCATATCGAGCAAATAGGGAGAAACGGGGTTTTCCCCCCGCGCAAATTCCCTGAGAAAATCGACCAGCGCCGTGATGCTGATGGCCTTGAGCATGTATCCATCGGCTCCCGCCTCCATGGCACCGCTCACGTAGCTTTTTTCCGAGTATGAAGAAAGCGCGATGATCTTGATATTGCGAAGCTTTTTTTTAACCATTTCGATTACGGTAATCCCGGAAATGCCCGGCAGGTCAATATCGATCAACGCGATGTCCGGTGGATCCTTCAGAATCTTTTCAACCCCTTCAAATCCGTCGGAAGCTTCCCCGATCAGATCGAGATCCTGCATGCCATCAAGGGTAAACCGCAACCCTGTGCGCAGCAGAGGATGATCGTCCACCAAAAATACCTTTACGGGCTCATGCACAGCCGATTTCATATGAACTCCCCGGCAAAAAACAATTGTACGAATGGAAGGATGTTCCGCAGCGTTCACGACAGGAGTACGACAAAATAAAAAAGGCCACTATCGTGACCTTGCCTCTTCAGTAATATTTAACCATGCAAATAAAATCAGGGCCAAGATCAAAAAACGCGGAACTTCCGGCGCAGGGAAACGAGATTACAATGTCAATTCCGAAAAATTGCCTCATCCGTTTGCAGCCTCAAAAAAACCTGCCCTTGCCTGCCTGCTTACCGCGTATACACCACTATAAAGTATTTTCTCTCAAGGCTCAAGCCCGCCACTCCGACGCCGCAGTCCGCCAGCTTCCATTGCCACACCCGACGGCAGAACAAGCCGCGCTCAAAACACACTGTGTTTGCGCCAGGGCATGCCGTTCGGGAGACTGTTTGTTTTCCTATATAGCTGAATTTATACTTTTTTCCAAATCCGTTTCCCGTCATGCACGGGCACAAACGGGGAAGAAAGGGATATGTGCCAGATTTTCCATGCAGCTTTTCCCGCGCATAAAAAAGGCCTGCGAACCCGCAAGCCCAAAACGGCAACTGAAACCCTGAAAAAAACTCAGTTCAACTGAAAGCGGCCATACGCCAAAGCTTGCCGCGCCCTAACCCTGATTTAAAGAGGTGCTATCCAAATAGCGTCCGATCTGCCCTGCCCCCTGGACACCGTTTTGTCCTTTCGCAGGCGGACGCCTTGGCGTTTTGCGAAGGGCAATATTTTCCTACATACCCCCGATGGTAACATCATCGATCACGCTGCGGAAAAACCCGGCGACTTTCTCGACCGTTTCCCGTCGCGGTGGCGTCAGGTCCGCCAGTTGATATTCACAGCCGAGCTGCCGACATTTGCTTATGCCAAGCCTGTTGTAAGGAAGGACATCCACTCCCAGAACATTTTTGCAGGAGGCGATCAGATCAGCCGTCTGTTGCAGACTCTCCAAGCTATCGTTAAGGCCACTGATCAGGGGAATGCGTACCCGAACCGGGATATTCAACTGTGAGATATGCCTGAAATTCTTCAGAACAAGATCGTTGGGCATGCCGGTCAATTCCCGGTGAACATCCGCATCCATGTGCTTGATATCGGTCAGCAACAGATCCACATGGGATAAAATCGGCTCCAGTTGTTCCGGGGCCACATGCAGGCAGGTCTCCACCGCCGTGTGCAATCCGAGCTGCTGCATGGCTTGCAAAGCCGCCAGAAGAAACTTGGGTTGCCCTGTCGGTTCGCCGCCGCTGAAGGTCACGCCACCGCCGGAAGCGATGTAAAAATCCCGGTCCCTGCTCACCATCGCCACCAGGTCGTCGACGCTGACCCATCGGCCGATGATGTTGATGGCCCCGGCGTAGCAGGTTTTGAAGCAGGCCCCGCAGAGTGTGCATTTCCCGGTATCGATGCCCGTGACACGTTGCCCCGTTTCATCGGTCTTGATGGCCGATACCGGGCAGACCTCGATGCACTTCCGACATTGGATGCAATGGGTTTCAATAAAGCTGATGTCCTGTTCCCAGCGGATCGATTCCGGATTCTGACACCACAGGCAATGCAGGGGACAGCCTTTCATGAACACATTCGTGCGAATGCCTCCCCCGTCATGGATAGCGAACCGTTGCACGTCGAAAACCAGTCCGCGGGGCTCCCATCCGGGTTCCTGCAATGCATCGAAATCGTACAGTTTGTCTGTCCAGTTCATAGTCTGACCATCTTTCCGCTAATAGTCCCCATCCGGAAACTCCAGATGGATCCAGCGTAATTTTCATATGGAAAACGAGCTATTTTTCGTTGTGGCAAAGAAATCAAGAGATTGCGGGGAGGGTAACCCTCCCCGCGGTTTTCGGGCATCAGGCTACCTGCTCGGTACGACTGATGATGTCATTCTGGATCGACTTGTCCAGAACCGTGAAGAAGGCGCTGTAGCCGGCGACACGCACCACCAGTCCGCGATAATTTTCGGGATTGGCCTGCGCATCCTCCAGCACCTGGCGCGACACGACATTGTACTGTACGTGGAATCCGCCCCGTTTGAAGAAAGTATCGGTAACGGCGATCAGTTTTTGCAGACCGTCGTCGCCGGCCAGTGAATCGGGGGAGAATTTCTGATTCAGCAGCGTGCCGTTGGATGCCACGATATGGTCCAGCTTGGCCACGGAGCACACGGTGGCCGTCGGACCGGAGATGTCGAAACCGCCCTGTGGCGAAACACCATCAGCCAGCGGATGGCCACATTTGCGTCCGTCGGGCGTGGCCGCAACCACCGCGCCCAGAGGCACGTTCGCCGATACCGGATAAAGACCCGGCTGGAAAATGCCGTTGCGCGGATTGCGGTATTTCTGTACTTCGGCGCAGTAGACATCAGTAGCCATGACCGCAATTTCGTCGGCATAGTCGTCATCGTTGCCGTATTTCGGTGCGCGGTTCACCAGCATCTGGCGCAGTTCTTCGGCGCCTTCGAAATCCTTGTCCATGGCCGCCTTGAGTTCAGGCAGAGAAATGATCTGCTCATCGAAACAGAACTTTTTGATCGCGGCCAGGGAATCGCCGACGTTGGCCACGCCGACCCCCTGGGGACCGGTGAAATTGTAGATGGCGCCGCCTTCCTGAACCGCTTTGCCGCGGCCGATGCAATCCTCTACCATCCCGGAGAGGAATGGCAGGGGTACGTTTTTACCGTGGGCCAGATCGACGGCGTTATCGGAATGGCACAGCAGTTTGACGAAATAGGCCATCTGCTTCTTGTAGGCGCCGACCACATCGTCAAAGCTCTTGAAATCCTGGATCGAACCGGTTTGCGGACCCAACTGTACCTTGCCCATGGGATCGTAACCGTTGTTCAGGGCCAGCTCCAGAACCTTGGCCATGCTGAAAAACGCGGCATCGTGCCAACCTTCGGTTTTGCCGCCGACCTGCGGCTCGACACAACCGATGATGCCATAATCGCGAGCATCCTCAAGGGTGAGGCCGCGGGACAGCAAACCGGGAATGACGACCCGGTCGTTATACCAGGCGGGCATGCCGAGACCCAGGCGTGACACCTCGGCGGCTTTTTTCCAGAACAGCGTCGGCGTCCCTTCATGAATTCGTACCGAAAGCGAAGGGCCATACAGAGCGGTGTTGGCGGTTGCCTGCATCATAATGAGGGACAGCTCGTTGGTGGCATCCTCGCCGTGACGATTGACACCGCCGACGATGATGTTCTGGAACATGGGATACCCGCCGAAGGCCTGAGTGGAACCTTCGTCGCGCACCTTGTTGATACCGGCCATCTTGATCCACAGCAGGTCGACCAGTTCCTGAACCTTTTCGGCGCCGAGGTTTGCCTTATCGGCGGCATAGAAGGGATAGAGGTACTGGTCCATACGCATCGGCGAAATGGAGTGGCCGTTGCTCTCGATCTGGATCACCAGCTGGATAAACCAGAAGGACTGCAGAGCTTCGTGGAAGGTTTCCGCCGGCTGCGCCGGAACCTTGCGACAGATCCGGGCAATTTCAAGCAACTCGGCCTTGCGGGCGGCATCGGCACCGGCGGCCAGGCGCTCGGCCTCGGCGGCAAACCGGTTGGCAAAGGCAATGACCGCTTTGTTGCTGATAATCACGGCATCGAGAAACTGCCCTTTTTTCATATCTTCCGGATCGGCAAAATCAAGCTTCGCCTTGGCCGCTTCGGCTTCGGCGATAATCTCGTTGAGGCCGTTGTGGAGAACCTTTTTATAATCGACGGAGATGTGGCCGACGCCGTTGAAATAATAGTTGCCCACGGTGAACACCCCGGCGGCCTGGGCGGCAAGCGCCTCGGCAGTCATCAGGGACGTGGCGTATTCCTGGTTGGTTTTACCGGCCCAGTAGGGAAAAATCTCATCCCGCAGGACGGCCTTGGTATCTTCGCTGATCAGGAAGACATCCGCCTTGCGTTTGGCCAGACGATCGAGTTCGTCTTCCAGCCACTTACAGGAAAATTCCGGGAAAATCGGGGTCGAACGAGGCTTGCTGCACTGATTGCCGACGATCAGCTCATCGTCTTCAATAAAAATCGACATGCCGGCCAGAATCTTTTCCAGAGCCTTGGCACGACGCAGATGCATCGGCAGGGCCTCGGTTTCCTTGTAGGATTGGGTAATCAAACGGGCTCGTTCGGGGCAGATTTCAGGAGTTTGGGTAAGGAAGCGGGCCTTGACCTGCTCCACACGGTTTGACGGCCCATGTTCGGCCACGGCGGAATTGATCTGAACAGTTTGCTTTTGGGACATGACTTTCTCCTTTGACAAAAAGAGATCGGACGGACAACGCCACGTGCATTTTGCGCCCCGTTTGGACGCCGAGTTTTACAGGAAAGCGGCCATTCTGTGTTGGAACCGCCAGCACCACGGCCGCCTCAAAGGGGGCTTGGCGACGGCAAATAAACAAATGTTTCATTTCGGATGCCAAAAATCTGCTTTTTTGCGCGCAGGTTATTTGTAACAAAGCTTTTATGCGATGAAAATCGCTCAAAGGGGGCCTTTGGCATCCCTCATAGGGGGCTTTTTCGAGGGATGGGTGATCACCCTGTGAT
>NZ_JBFWJQ010000043.1:0-19971 GCF_050253115.1 Syntrophotalea sp. | reverse complement strand
GGATTTTCAGATGCGGGCATGCTCAGGTTGCGGATGAAAGCCGGCGGCGCACCGGCATGGGGTTTGTCTTCCGCTTCAACAAAGAGGCAGGGCCGGTATTTTAAAGATACCGAATATCGTATCGCCGCATCGAAAAAATGCTGCAATAACTGCTGTTTCGACCCTTTACGCCTTGACAGTATGGACTGGATTCTGGTCTAGTACGGTATAGCGAATGTCTGAAAGACGGTGAAGAGGAGTAGTAGGTCCTCACTCGATTGCAGAGAGCCGGCGGTTGCTGCGAGCCGGTATCGAGCGGGCTGAACTCGCCTCGGAGTTGCGCGATTGAACCGGCAGTGGCGGCTAGGTTGCGACGTGAGCCTGCGTGAATGGAAATGAAGGGCCCCGTCGGGGCTGAATCAGGGTGGTACCGCGAAGCCAAGCTCTCGCCCCTGGAAGGGAAGAGAGCTTTTGTGTATCCGGCGGCATGCTAGGTCATGATGCGCGGAAACAGGAAAGGGGGTGGTCAGGTGGAATCGGACCTGGGTGACCTGATAGTTCATCGTCCTTACGTTATAGGTAAAATTGTCCGAAAATTATTCACGAAGACGACCGCTCCCTGCTTGCGGTGACGATGCCGGGGCGGCAACTGACGGAGGTCCCATGCAGAACGTAAAAAATATAAAGATTTTCGACACTACCCTGCGCGATGGCGAGCAATCGCCTGGCGCCAGCATGAATATCGATGAGAAACTGCGTATCGCGTTTCAGCTTGCCAAATTGAACGTTGATGTAATCGAGGCCGGTTTTCCCATTGCTTCCGAAGGCGATTTCGAAGCGGTAAGGCGTATTGCCCAGACCATCAAGGGGCCGCAGATCGCCGGACTGTGCCGTGCGTCCGACAAGGACATTGACTGTGCCTGGGAGGCTCTCAAGCATGCCGGCGACCGCGGCCGCATCCACACGTTCCTGGCCACCAGCGACATTCACATGAAGTACAAGCTCAAGATGAGCGAGGAACAGGTCATCGAGACCGCTGTTGCCGCCATCCGGCGTGCCGGTCGTTATACGGAAAATATCGAGTTCAGCTGCGAGGACGCAGCGCGCACCCGGCCCGAATTTCTGGCTCGGGTGGTCGAGGCGGTCATTGCCGCGGGAGCCCGAGTCGTCAACATCCCCGATACGGTCGGCTACAGCATCCCGTCCGAATTTGCCGCTCTGATCCGCGGGCTTAAAAACAGCGTGCCCAATGTCGACAAGGCCATTCTGTCCGTGCATTGCCACAACGACCTCGGTCTGGCGGTGGCCAATTCTTTGGCTGCCATTGAGGCGGGGGCAGAGCAGGTTGAGTGTACCATCAACGGCATCGGCGAGCGCGCCGGCAACTGTTCGCTGGAAGAGGTCGTTATGACGCTGCGCACCCGCGCCGACATCCTGCCGTTCAAAACCGACCTGGTTACCGAGCATATCTATGCCACCAGCAAATTGCTGTCCACCATCACCGGCATTCAGGTGCAGCCCAACAAGGCGATTGTCGGCGCCAATGCCTTTGCTCATGAAGCGGGCATCCATCAACATGGAGTTTTGATGGAGAAGTCGACCTACGAGATCATGACGCCCGAGTCCATCGGCCTGACCCGCAATAAGCTGGTGCTTGGCAAGCATTCGGGACGGCATGCTTTCGGACAGCGTCTGGAACAGCTCGGCTATGCTCTGGGCAAGGATGATCTGGACCGGGCTTTCGTGCGTTTCAAGGCCCTTGCCGACCAGAAGAAGGAGATTTTCGACGAAGACCTCGATGCCATTGTAGCCGACGAAATCATTCGTATCCCCGAAAAATACAAATTGTTGCAGATGAACACCAGCTCCGGTTCCTTCGCCGCTCCCACCGCTACGGTTGAAATGGAAATCGACGGTAAGGTTAAAAAGGGCGCAATGATTGGCGGCGGACCCGTTGACGCCACCTTCAAGGCCATCAAGAAACTCACCAAGAGCAAGGCCAATCTGCTCAGTTTCACCGTCGGCGCGATTACCGGGGGAACCGATGCCCAGGGTGAATGCACCGTGCGTCTTGAACTCGACGGCCGCGAGGTGCTTGGCCAGGGGGCGCATCCCGATATCATCGTGGCTAGTGCCAAGGCATACATCAATGCTCTGAACCATCTGGCATCCGTGGTCAAAAAACGCCCTACGGCCCATTTTTAGCTCATTGGCGGGCCGGGGTTCCGGCCCGATTTTTTTCAGGAATTTTGGAGTCATTCATGGGACAGACGATTGCACAAAAGATTTTCGCAGCGCATTTGCGTGACGAACCCTTTCCGGGAACCTATGTTCTTGATCTCGACCGGGTTCTGTGCCACGAAATTACCACCCCAGTAGCCATTGCCGACCTGGAGTGGCGTGGCAAGGACCGGGTTTTCGACCCCCTCAAGATCAAGGCCGTTATCGATCATGTCACCCCGGCCAAGGACAGCAAGACCGCCATCCAGGGAAAAATTCTGCGGGACTGGGCTCACCGCCACGACATTCCCGATTTTTTCGATATCGGTCACAATGGCGTGTGCCATGCGCTGTTTCCGGAGAAGGGTTTTATCCGTCCCGGATTCACCGTCATCATGGGTGACAGTCACACCTGTACCCATGGCGCTTTCGGCGCTTTTGCCGCCGGCGTCGGCACTACCGACCTGGAGGTCGGTATCCTGAAAGGGGTTTGCGCCTTCCGCAAGCCGCAGAGCATCAGGGTCAACATTTCCGGAAACCTCCCCGCGCACGTCTACGCCAAGGATGTCATACTGCATATCATTCACCGGCTTGGCGTCAACGGTGCCACCGATCACGTGATCGAGTTCCGTGGTCCGGTGGTCGAGGCCATGTCCATGGATGCCCGCATGACGCTGACCAATATGGCCATCGAAGCCGGTGGCACCTGCGGCATCTGCCTGCCCGACGCGGTGACGGTTGATTATCTGTGGCCCTTTATCGCCGAGGAGTACCCTTCCAGGGAAGCTGCCCTTGCCGATTTCAAAAAGTGGCATTCGGATGCCGATGCCGAGTACGCCAGGGTCCTTGATATCGATGTCACCGGTCTTGAGCCCCAGGTGACCTTCGACTATAAGCCCGACTGCGTTAAGTCTGCGCGGGAGATGGCCGGTGCCAAAATCGACCAGGTGTATATCGGCACCTGCACCAACGGTCGCCTTGAAGACCTGCGCCAGGCCGCCGAAATTCTCAGGGGCCGCAAGCTTGCTGCCAACGTACGCGGGATCCTGTCGCCCGGCACTCCCAAAATCTTCCGTCAGGCGATGGAAGAGGGGCTTCTCGCCATTTTCATGGATGCCGGCTTCTGCATCACCAATCCGACCTGCGGCGCGTGCCTCGGTATGAGCAACGGCGTTCTGGCGCCTGGCGAGGCTTGTGCCGCGACCAGCAACCGGAACTTCCAGGGACGCATGGGGCAGGGGGGGATGGTGTACCTTATGAGTCCGGCAACCGCGGCCGCTTCCGGGATTACGGGAGCCGTGACCGATCCACGCGATTTGTGATCCGCAATGCGGCTTTTTGAGGAAGGAGCAAAACCATTATGAAAAGAACCTTTGGCGGTCCGGCAATTTTTCTGGATCGGTCCGATATCAATACCGACGAAATCATCCCGGCGCGCTATTTGACGGAAGTTACCAAGGAAGCCCTCAAGCCCTACCTGCTTGAGGATCTGAAACTGCCCGGGTTCGATCCTGCCGGGGAGGCATTGCGACGGGCCAAAGTGATTGTGGCTCGTAAAAACTTCGGTTGCGGATCATCGCGCGAGCACGCGCCATGGTCGCTGGAAGTCAATGGTATCTATACGGTCATTGCAGAGAGCTATGCACGTATTTTCCGCCAGAATATGTTTAACTGCGGCATGCTTGCCATTGAGTTGCTGGCGGAGGATATTGACCGTCTTCTGGATCTGGAGAAACAAGGGGAAGTCATGATTGCCATCAACCTTCAGACGCACCGGATCGAGGCCGAGGTCGGCGCGCGCAGGGAAGTCTTTTCCTTTGCCATCAGCCCCTTCGATCAGGCCCTGGTTGAGGCGGGTGGATGGGTCGAATTTGCCGACCAGCGGTATTAAGACCAAGATGACCGGGCTCGCCCCGGTCATTTTTTGTTAACACTGTGCCAAAAGAAACACATAAATATGTGCCATTTAAGGCGCAACTCTTTTGGCCGAGGCCCTCAAAGGGCAAAAATATTTGACAATTTCCCGAGGCCCTTCCTATTATGGCGCCGTTCGAGCAAACCGGGTAACGGAAATGAGCGGTGCAAGGCCTTATTTGCAAGGAGACTATCTGCAATGAAAAAAGCATTCAAGCTGGCAGTTTTGCCCGGTGACGGTATTGGCCCTGAAATCATGGCAGAGGCCATGAAGGCTCTGGATGCCATTGAACAGAAATTCGGCGTCAGGTTCGAACGCAACTTTGCCAATGTGGGCGGCGTTGCCATCGATACGGATGGAAAGGCGCTGCCCGATGCCACGATCGCATTGTGCCACGCCTCCGACGCCATTCTGTTTGGCAGTGTCGGCGGGCCCAAGTGGGATCTGCTGCCCGCCGAGGAGCGTCCCGAGCGCGGTGCGCTGTTGCCTTTGCGAAAAATCTTCGGGCTGTTCTGCAACTTCCGGCCTGCCATCGTGTTTCCGTCTTTGACCTCGGCTTCTTCACTCAAGGAAGAAATTATAGCCGGAGGTTTCGATATCCTGGTTGTCCGCGAGCTGACCGGGGATGTATATTTCGCCCAGCCCAAAGGGATCGAGGGCGAAGGCTCTCAGCGGCGTGGTTTTGATACCATGGCTTATTCAGCATACGAGATCGAGCGAATCGCGCGCGTCGCTTTTGAAGCCGCCGGCAAGAGAGGCAAAAAACTCGTGTCCATCGATAAGGCGAATGTCCTGTCGAGTTCGGTGCTGTGGCGCGAAGTGGTGGAACAGGTTGCCGCCGACTACCCCGATGTAGCCCTGACCCATATGTATGTCGATAACGCCGCCATGCAGCTGGTCAAGAATCCCAAGCAGTTCGACGTGGTTTTGTGCCCCAATATGTTTGGTGACATTCTGTCTGACGAGGCCGCCATGCTGACCGGCTCTCTGGGGATGTTGCCATCTGCCTCGCTGGCGGAAGGCACCTTCGGCATGTACGAACCTGCCGGCGGCAGCGCGCCGGACATCGCCGGTAAAAATGTTGCCAATCCCGTTGCCCAGATTTTATCGGCGGCAATGCTGCTGCGGTATTCATGCGGTCTGCCCGAGGCCGCGGAATGTATTGAAAAAGCAGTGGAAAACTGTCTTGCCAAAGGGTTGCGCACTCAGGATATATTCCAGAATGCGAGCGGTGAGCAGTTGGTTTCCACCAGCGCCATGGGCGATGCGGTGGTGGCTGAAATTAACCGGGCGTAAGCCGGCAGGGACCGGAACAGGTCCTGTCCCCTGATAATCTATAGTCGCGTTCCAAGCGGAAGGAATCATCCATGTCCAAGTTGTTCAATGTCGCGGTCGCCGGAGCTACCGGCGCCGTGGGTAATCAGATGCTGGAAGTGTTGGCCGAGCGTAATTTTCCCATCGGGGAGCTGCGTTTGCTGGCGTCCGAACGTTCCGAAGGGAAATTTCTGGAATTCAGGGGCGAGCAACTGGTTGTGCAGAAACTTGGCAGGGATTCTTTCAAGGGTATCGATATCGCCCTGTTCAGCGCCGGCGGTTCGCGCAGTGAGGAATTCTGTCCCATCGCCGCGGCTTCCGGGGCGGTCTGCGTTGATAATTCCAGTGCCTGGCGCATGGATCCCGAAGTCCCTTTGGTGGTTCCCGAAGTCAACCCGGCGGATGTTGCCCTGTATACCAATAAAGGTATCATCGCCAACCCCAACTGTTCCACTATCCAGATGATGGTTGCCCTCAAGCCGCTGCATGACTACGCTAAAATCAAGCGTATCGTTGTTTCTACCTATCAGGCCGTGTCCGGCACCGGACGAAATGCCATCGAGGAGCTGCGCATTCAATCCGGCGAGTTGCTCAACGGTCGTCCTGCCGAGTGCAAGGTGTATCCTCATCAGATTGCCTTTAATTGCCTGCCGCACATTGATGTCTTCCTTGATAACGGTTATACCAAGGAAGAAATGAAAATGGTCAACGAAACCAGAAAAATTCTCGGCGACAACGCCTTGCGTGTTACCGCCACCACGGTTCGGGTTCCGGTGTTTTACTGCCATAGCGAAGCGGTCAATATCGAAACCGAAAAACCGCTGTCCGCGGCCAAGGCCCGCGAACTTCTGGCTGCGGCTCCGGGCGTCCGGGTGGTTGATGATGTTGCCAATCTGCTTTATCCGACCGCGATTGATGCCGCCGGGCAGGATCTTACCTACGTGGGCCGTATTCGTGAGGACGAGTCGATCGAAAACGGTCTGAATCTGTGGGTGGTTGCCGACAATCTTCGCAAGGGCGCCGCCACCAATGCGGTTCAGATCGCTGAATTGCTTGCGGCCAAATATCTGTAAATTGCAAACAACCGGTCGTTTTCAAAGGGGCCTCCGGGGCCCCTTTGCTGATTCTGGGTAACCATACAGGGACAGGGGTGAGATTGTGGCAGACGCACGGCAGCCCGTGGCGCAAAAACCCTTCGCACTCGACCCCCGCACCAGGCTGGTGGCTCTGGCAGCTTTGCTGGTTGGCGTTTTTTCGGCCCCTGGCGTCAAGGCTCTGCTGGGTATCAGTCTGCCGGTTCTGAGCCTGGTGCTGCTGTGTGGTGTCCCCCGGCAACGACTGTTGCGGCGGTGCTTTTCCTTACGCTGGCTGTTTGCCGGAGTACTTCTGATGCACCTTCTGCTGGGCAGCGGACGGACGCTGGGTGGCGTGGCCTTTCTGTCTTTGGATGGATTTTACGAGGGCGTCTTGATTGTCTGGCGGCTGGGCCTGGCATCGCTTTGTTCCGCTGTATTCTGTTGGACCACGTCGCCTGCCTGCCTCATGCAGGCCCTGCGGTTGAACATGGGCAGGCTCGGGCGGTTGCCCGCGGCGGGTTTTCTGAGCCGTCATGTGGCTCTCGTGTTTTTATGGTTGCCTCTGGTTCAGGATGCGCTATCCTCGGCGAAGAAGCCTGATCGTAACCCGGGGCGTCCCTGGTTTGCGCGGTTCGGCGATGCCGTGGAGTCCTTTTTCCTGTTGATGGATGGCCTGTTTCAGAAAGTTGATATGATAGCCGTGAACGTGCATTGCGAATCGGGGCTGTCTTTTTCCGCCGAGGTATCCGCCGGGGCTAGAATGGCTATGGCCGACCGTCTGGTATTGCTGGCATCCGCGGTTTTTGTGCCGTGCTGGTTGTGGGGTGTGCGATGAGCGTCGTGCGGCTTGTCATAGAGTACGACGGCACGCAATACGTGGGCTGGCAGATTCAACCCAACGGCCTCGCCGTGCAGCAGGTGGTTGAGGATGCTCTGGCGCGCATCTGCGGAGTCAGGCATCGGCTGGTTTCCTCCGGCCGTACCGATGCGGGGGTTCACGCACGCGGCATGGTGGCGCATTTCGTCACGGATAAACTTTTGCCGATGCGCGCTTATCGTGATGGCGTCAACCGGCACCTTCCGGCGGATATCGCCGTGCGCGACGCAGCGCTGGCATGCGATGATTTTCACGCCCGTTACAGCGCCAGATCCAAGTGGTATCGTTACAGTATTTATCGCGCTGCGGTGCGATCCCCCATGGCCTGCCGTTTCAGCTGGCAGGTGCGTGGGCGACTGGATGTCCAGGCCATGCGTGAGGCCGCCGAACTGTTTGTCGGGCGACATGATTTTTCGGCGTTTCGCGCCAGCGGCTGTGCGGCCCGCACAACGGTGCGAGAGCTTTTCTCCGTCGATCTGGTTAAGGAAGATCCTTTGCTGCAGGTGGATGTGCGCGGTGAAGGTTTTTTGCGGAACATGGTGCGCATCATGGTCGGGACCCTGGTCGAGGTCGGCCTGGGAAGCAGGTCGCCTTGCGAAATTGAAGATATGCTGTCGGCTGGGGGCAGGGATCGTGCCGGGGTCACGGCTCCGCCCCAGGGGCTTTGCCTGATGGCGGTCGATTACGCCGGGCAGGATGTTTTTCCCGGGCAAAAATGCCTTGACATGTCCGGGACGTTCCGCTAAATTCGGATGTCCCTGTGGTCCCGTTACGCAAATCACAGTTTACGCATAGAGAGGAAGCCATGAGCACGCAGGTAGCAAAAAAATCCGAAGTCAAAAAGAACTGGTATGTCGTCGACCTGGATGGCAAGGTGCTGGGTCGCGCCGCAAGCGAGATTGCCCGCGTCCTGCGCGGCAAGCACAAGGCGATTTACTCCCCGAGTGTGGATACCGGTGATTTTGTGGTCGTTATCAATGCCGAAAAGGTCAAGCTGACCGGTAATAAACTGGCTGCCAAGATGTATTACCGCCACTCCGGATATCCCGGCGGATTGCGCGAGGCCACTGCCGCGCAAATGCTTGACAAGAAGCCCGAAGATCTGATCAGGAAGGCTGTCAAAGGCATGTTGCCCAGGAACAAGCTGGGCCGGGACATGATCCGCAAGCTGAAGGTGTATGCCGGCGGCGAGCATCCGCATGCTGCCCAGCAGCCGCTTGAATTGAACATTTAAGGAATTCAGGACCGAGTCAGGAGATAAAGATGGCCGAACAAAGGTTCTACGCAACCGGCAAAAGAAAAACATCCATCGCCCGTGTCTGGCTGCAGCCGGGGGAAGGTAACATTACTGTCAATCGTCGCACCCTGGATGAGTATTTTGGACGGGAAACCTCCAAGATGGTTATTCGCCAGCCTCTTGAACTGACCAACAACGTCGGGAAGTTCGATATTCTGGTCAATGTATGCGGCGGCGGGCCCTCGGGTCAGGCCGGTGCCATCAAGCATGGCATCACCAAGGCTCTGCTCGAGGCCGATCCCGAACTCCGCGCTGTGCTTAAAAAAGCCGGATTCATTACCCGCGACAGCCGTGCCAAGGAGCGCAAAAAATACGGACGCAAATCCGCCCGCGCACGGTTCCAGTTCTCCAAACGTTAATCCGGATGGGTTGCAGGGTCGGGTCGGTCATTCTGCCCAGCTCTGCGTCTTTACAGCTATGGTGCAAAGGGAAACCCGCGGGTTTCCCTTTTCGCTTTTATGGAGGTTGCCATGGTCAGAGTTGCCATTGTCGGCGCCAGTGGTTATACCGGTGTCGAACTGCTTCGGTTGCTGCTTAATCATCCGCGGGTCGAAATTACCTGCGTGACTTCCCGTCAGAATGCCGGAACGCCCATTGTCAGTGTTTTCCCTTCACTGCTCGGACGTATCGATCTGGCCTTTGATCCGGTCGACCTCGATACCATCATCCGAAAATCCGACTTCGTATTTACCGCACTGCCTCACAAGGCCGCCATGCTTGTGGTTCCCGAATTGCTCAAGGCCGGCAAAAAAGTTGTCGATCTGTCCGCGGATTACCGCCTGCGCGATGTTGCCGTTTATGAGGCATGGTACGACAAACATACCAGCCCCGAGTTGCTGGGCGAGGCGATCTATGGGCTCCCTGAGCTTTTTCGCGAGAATATTCGCGGCGTACGTCTGGTGGCCAATCCGGGTTGCTATCCGACCAGTGTCGCTTTGGCGCTGGCCCCGTTGCTGGAAAAGATGCTGATCGATCCACACAGCCTGATCATTGACAGCAAGTCGGGTACCAGCGGAGCCGGACGTACCGCAAAGCTCGGCAGCCTGTATTGCGAGGTCAATGAAGGTTTCAAAGCCTACGGTGTGGCTTCGCATCGCCACACTCCGGAAATCGAGCAGACCCTCGGCCAGTTGGCGGGGCAGCCGGTTCGCGTCAGCTTTACACCGCACCTGTTGCCGGTCAGCCGTGGCATTTTGTCCACCTGTTACGCAACCTTGACGCAGCCCATGGATACGGCGCAGCTGCAGGGATTGTTCGCGCGGCGTTATGCCGATGAACCTTTTGTGCGGGTTCACCCAAAGGGCGAATTACCCAATATACTCCATGTGCGCGGCAGCAATTTCTGTAATCTCGGCGTTGTCGGGGACCCTCGCACCGGCCGTGTCATCGTCGTCTCGGTTATCGATAACCTGCTCAAGGGCGCGGCCAGCCAGGCGGTGCAGAATATGAACATCATGCTGGACTGGGAGGAAGATTGCGGGCTGAAGGATCTTCCCCTGTATCCCTGATGCTGCTGGGAGAGTCTGCTTTGCTCAAGCCCGTACCGGGGTGCTGTCATTAACACGCGCGTCCATCCAGGCAACCTTTATGCGCCGGATCGTTCTCCGCTTTTCCTGCCGACCAGTCGGCGGGAAATGGAGGACCTAGGCTGGGACGAACTCGATGTCCTGTTTGTCAGTGGCGATGCCTATGTCGATCATCCGGCATTTGGCGTGGCGCTGCTGGCGCGGTTTCTCTTTAGTCATGGGTTTCGGGTCGGCATCCTCCCCCAGCCGGACTGGAGACGTGGCGATGCTTTTCGTGTCATGGGCCGGCCGCGACTGTTTGGGGCGGTTTCCGCCGGCGCCATGGATTCCATGGTGAACCATTACACGGCTGCGCGCAAGCTGCGCCACAACGATGCCTATACACCCGGAGGGCAGGCCGGGGCCCGCCCCAACCGCGCGGTCATCGCTTATACCGCGGCACTCAAGAGCGCCTACAAAGGGCTTCCGGTGGTCATCGGCGGGATTGAAGCCAGCCTGCGCCGTCTGGCGCATTACGATTACTGGTCGGACAAAGTACGCCGTTCGGTGCTGGCCGATGCCAAAGGCGATATGCTGATTTACGGCATGGCGGAGACCAGTCTTCTGGAGCTGGCGCGGCGCTGCGCGGCCGGAAGCCGTCCTGCTCAAATTCTGGACCTCCCCGCATCGGCGGTCATGGTTTCACAGGCGCCTGCGGGAACCGTCGAACTGCCTTCCTATGAAACCGTGTGCCAGGACGCGTCGGCTTTCAATGACGCTTTCATGCGTGCGGCAGCTGAAGCCGACCCTTACCGGGGGCGTCGTGTCGCACAGCATCACGGCGAGCGCTGGGTCCTTGTCAACCCTCCGGCTTTACCCCTCGACCAACAGCAGCTGGACGCATTGTATGCCTTGCCGTTCAGTCGCCTGCCGCATCCCGGTTACACCGACCCGATTCCAGCCTTTGAACAGATCCGCTACTCCATAACCAGCCACCGGGGATGTTTTGGCGGCTGTGCCTTCTGTGCCATTGCCTCCCATCAGGGAAAAACAATACAGTCCCGTTCCGAAGCTTCCATTCTGGCCGAAGCCGCCAGGATGGCTGAATCCGAAGGTTTTCGGGGCACAATCACCGATGTCGGCGGACCATCCGCCAATATGTACGGTGCGCATTGTGGCAATGCCGAGGCGCGCCGCAACTGCCGCCGCCAGGGCTGCCTGTTTCCCGAACCCTGCAAGCATCTCGTGGCCGAAGATAAAGCCATCGCCGCGATGTTGAAAAAAATCGGGGCGTTGCCCAACGTGCGTCACGTGTTCGTCGCATCCGGCGTGCGTCTCGATCTCCTGGAGCAACAGCCGGCCTATTCCCGGCAACTGCTGGAACGGCACATCAGCGGCCTGCTCAAGGTCGCGCCGGAAACCTTGAGCGGCAAGGTGGCGAAGATCATGCGCAAGCCGGGACCGGCTATTTTCCTGCGTTTTCTGCATGGTTTTCGCTTGTTTAATCGCGAGCAGGGCAGGCGACAGGCGATAGTTCCCTATCTTATCGCCGGGCACCCCGGTTGCACCCTGGGGGACATGGTCGACACCGCACTGTTTTTAAAGGAGACCGGGTTGCGTGTCGAACAGGTGCAGGAATTTACGCCGACGCCGGGAACGCTGGCAACCTGCATGTATCACACCGGCATCGACCCCGAGACCGGAAGATCGGTCCATGTTGCCAGGGGCGATCGGGAAAGGCGCCTGCAAAAAGCCTTGCTGCTGTGGCACCTGCCGGAACAGCGAACCAGTATCATGCATGCATTGCAAAGCTGCGGCCGCCTTGATGCAGCAGATCGGCTGCTGGGTAAGGGGGTGGATAAACGCCGCCAGATTTCCGCTTCCGCCAGTGCCAGACGACATGGAAAAAAATCTGGCCAGAACCGCAAATCCGAATAAGGGCAGGTTGCTGGCAGCGGTCGGTCATAGCTGGCAGGTCAGGGTGGCAAGGAGTTCCATGACACCGGTCTGCGGCCGCATTTCTTGACAGTGCCTGCCGGGAAGATTAAGATAGCGCCCTTTGACAAGAGGAATGCTGCCATGGTCGATTTTATGGTGACGGTGATGGGGGTGGTGCTGATCGTCGAGGGCATGCCCTGGTTTGTTTCGCCTGCCGGTATGAAAAAAATGCTGCTTGGCTTTTTGCGCATACCCGATCGCATCATGCGCGGTATGGGACTGTTGCTTATGGCAAGCGGGTTGCTGCTGGTGTATCTGGTTAAAGGATGAGTTCCGCGAGTTATCAGCATGATCTGCACAGGCAGATTATGCTGCCCGGAGCCTGGCATTGACGAAAGTTGTAAACCATCATATGCGTCTGAATGATTTCGATTTCGAACTTCCGGAAGCGCTGATTGCCCAGCACCCTTTGCAGGAACGCCAGTCCTCCCGACTGATGGTTCTCAACCGGGAAACGCAACAGGCACAGCTGGCGCGCTTCGCCGAAATCGTCGACTGGTTTCGCGCAGGGGACGTGCTTGTTGTCAACGATACACGGGTGATTCCTGCGCGTCTTCTGGGCCGCAAGGAGACTGGCGGACGTATCGAGGTGTTTCTGGTGCGGCGCCTGCCTGGCGACGATGAGACCTGGGCCTGCCTGACCCGGTGTTCCAAGTCGCCTCGCACCGGCATGCGCCTGTGTTTCGGGGAAGGACTTGAGGGTGTCGTTACCGAAGGAGGCGCTTCTCCCTACCGGCATGTGCGTTTCGAATGCCCCGGAGACTTTGCCGCGGTCCTTGGCCGGGTCGGACGAATTCCGCTTCCGCCTTATATCCGACGGGAAGCCACCGAAGAAGATCATATCCGCTATCAAACCGTCTTCGCCAGAGCGGCGGGTGCCGTTGCCGCACCCACCGCCGGCCTTCATTTTACCGGGGGAATCCTTCAGGCTCTGCGGACCAGGGGGGTCGATATCCACACTTTGACGCTGCATGTCGGGCTTGGGACTTTTCTGCCGGTGCGCACCGATAATCTGGCCGAACATCGCATGCACGAGGAAAATTACATTGTGCCGGCGGATACCGCGGCGGCTGTCAATCTTGCCAAGCAGGAGGGGCGGCGTGTCATTGCTCTTGGCACTACCAGTACGCGCACCCTGGAATACGCTGTCGATGACCGTGGCAGGCTGTGCGAGGGGCAGGGCAGTTGCGACCTGTTTATCCGGCCCGGCTTTGACTTCCGGATTATAGACGGGCTGATAACCAACTTCCATTTACCCTGCTCAACTTTGCTGATGCTGGTAGCGGCTTTTGCAGGCCGGGATTTTGTCCTCGAGGCTTACCGAAGGGCCGTGGCCGAGCGTTTTCGTTTTTTCAGCTATGGCGATTGTATGTTGATCCTCTGAGCCGGCGGTGCCCCGTGGCATATCGGCGCAGGACAGTTCTGATGCTGTCGCATCGTTTGCAGTGTTTCGATCAAAAGGGGATCGTTGCTTCGCGGGCAGGTCTCCGGAAGGAATTTATTGTCTGTGAAGGGTTTCAGGTTCGAATTGCTTACGCAGGACTCCGGCAGCCAGGCGCGGCGTGGCCGCATGACGACCCGCCGGGGCGTGGTGGAAACGCCTGTTTTCATGCCGGTGGGCACCCAGGGCACGGTCAAGGCCATACTGCCCGAGGATCTCAAGGCGGAAGGTGCGCAGATCATTCTGGCCAACACCTACCATTTGTTTTTGCGCCCTGGCCACGAGCGCATCCAACGGCTCGGCGGCCTGCATTCCTTTATGCACTGGACCGGTCCGATCCTGACCGACAGCGGCGGGTTCCAGGTGTTCAGCCTCGGCAAGCTGTGCAAGATCAGCGAGGACGGCGTGCGCTTTCAGTCCCACCTCGACGGCTCCCGGCAGGTTCTCACGCCGGAGGTGTCCATCGCGGTGCAGGAAGCCCTCGGGGCGGATATCATCATGGTCTTCGACGAGTGCATTCCCTATCCTTCGAGTCGCGAATACGTTGCGGACTCCACCGCCCTTTCCCAGCGTTGGGCACTGCGTTCCAAAAACGCCCGCAGCCGCCGGGATGGGGCTGCCCTGTTCGGCATCGTGCAGGGAGGCATGTATCCGGATTTGCGGCGCCAGAGCGCCGAAGCTCTCGTGGAGATCGGTTTTGACGGCTATGCCCTCGGTGGTCTGTCCGTCGGTGAAGAGGCCGAGCACATGTACGAGATGATGGATATCGCGCTGCCGCTGCTGCCGCAGCAGTGCCCGCGTTATGTCATGGGTGTCGGAACGCCGGAAAACCTTATCGAGGGCATAGCGCGCGGCGTGGATATGTTCGACTGCGTGATGCCGACACGCAACGCCCGCAACGGCACGCTGTTTACTTCCTTTGGAAAAATCAGCATCAAGCAGGCGCGTTATGCCGATGACAATGGCCCCGTCGATCCCGCCTGCGGGTGTTATGTGTGCCGTAACTACAGTCGCGCCTATTTGCGCCATCTGTATCAAAGTAACGAGATTCTGGCTTCGATGCTCAACACGCGGCATAATCTCCATTATTATCTCGATTTGATGCGTCAGGCGCGGCTTGCCATCGAACAGGGACGCTTTGGCGCCTTTCGCGCCGATTTCCACAGGCGCCGCCACGATGACGGATCGCAGGACTGAAAAACACCTGAGTCCGTCTGTTTTTTATGGTAGGCTGCTAACAGATTGTAAACGAATAACCACACTTCAACCCGAAGGAGCCGATTATGTTCTGGATTTCCGAAGCCCATGCCATGGCATCGCCCCCCGGCGGTCAGTCCAACCCCTACAGTACCATTATCATGCTGGTGCTGATGTTCGGCATCTTTTACTTTCTCCTGATCCGGCCACAGCAGAAACGTGCCAAAGAGCATAAACAACTGGTTGACGGACTCAAGGTCGGCGATCAGATCGTCACCGCCGGTGGCATTCACGGCAAGGTCGCCAGTGTGCAGGACAACATCGTGTCCCTCGAAGTTGCCACGGGCGTCAAAATCAGGGTCAATCGTTCCTCCATCGTGAGTGTGGAACAGGGCTGAACCCGCATCGCAGTTTCGTTTCCCAGGTGCGCTTTTATGATTCCGCTCCGCTTTTTCCTCGCGGGGCGGTTGTTGAATAGCCGTTTGTTTGTGGATCCGGCGGTTGCCGGGTGTCTGCACCTTGCCTGCGCGTTGGCAGCGGTCCTGTTCGTCGGATCGCCTGCCGGTTTCCGGGCCGGGCGGGCGCGCTGTCATCGATTGCGAAAGGAGTAGTGACCAGCCATGTCCAAAAGCATCAAGCTTCGGGGAGGGGTCGTTCTGTTGTGCCTCGTCCTGTCCATGTTGGTATTAATGCCGACGCTGTTTCCCAACAGTACCCCTAACTGGCTGAAAAAAAGTTTTGATCCTCTGCATCTCGGTCTCGACCTGCAGGGAGGCATGCATCTTGTGCTCGGGGTGGACGTCGACAAGGCTGTGGAAAGCCGGGTTGACGGACTGGTTGACCAGATCGAGGGCGAGCTGAGGGACAAGGATATTATTTTCAAGCGGGTATCGCGGACCGGCAATGATCGCCTGACGGTTGTGGTCTACGACGATGAGGCGGGCCGCCAGATCGATGCTCTGATGAGCGAGGGCGTTTATGCTGACCTCGAGCCGCTGACCCTTGAGACCCAGGGCGGGTATATCGAAAAAAACTTCCGCTATTCTACGGAGGCGGTGTCGGCTATCAAGGACAACGCTGTCAAGCAGGCGCTGGAGACACTGCGCAACCGTATCGATCAGTTCGGGGTCAGTGAAACGGTTCTGCAGCGACAGGGAAGTGATCGCATCCTGGTGCAGTTGCCCGGGGTCAAGGAGCCCAAACGCGCCGTTGCCCTGCTGGGCAAGACCGCCCTGCTGGAGTTCAAGATGGTGGCGGACAATGTCGATCCGCAAGCCGTTGCCGGCGGGGCGCTGCCTCCCGGAACCCGTCTTCTGTACGAACGGATGGTCGACCGGAAGACCGGGGCCGTTACCCAGGTCCCTTTGGTTGTATACGACAAAACCGTCCTGACTGGCGATCTGGTCTCCGACGCCCAGGTGCGTATCGACCCCCGCTTTAACGAACCCTACGTTTCCATCGATTTCAACGCCGTGGGCGCCAAGCGCTTCGATCAGATTACCGCCGCCAACATTGGCCAGCGCATGGCCATCGTGCTGGACGATACTGTCTACTCGGCACCGGTCATCCGCGAGAGGATCTCCGGCGGCAGTGCGCAGATCTCCGGTTCCTTTGACGAGCAGGAGGCCACCGACCTGGCGATTGTTCTGCGTGCCGGTTCGCTGCCCGCGCCGGTTACCATTCTCGAAAATCGTACGGTGGGTCC
Source organism: Syntrophotalea sp. (assembly GCF_050253115.1). Classification (NCBI taxonomy): domain Bacteria; kingdom Pseudomonadati; phylum Thermodesulfobacteriota; class Desulfuromonadia; order Desulfuromonadales; family Syntrophotaleaceae; genus Syntrophotalea; species Syntrophotalea sp. The sequence continues at coordinate 3,447 of NZ_JBFWJQ010000043.1, read as the reverse complement.
GTCCCTCGGTCTCGATTCCATCAATCAGGGGATTTTGTCGGTCATTATCGGCAGCATCGCTGTGGTGGTTGCCATGGCAATCTATTACAATCTTGCCGGTCTGGTGGCAAACCTGGCGCTGGTGCTCAACCTGATATTCATTCTGGCGCTTCTCAGCCTCTTCAAGGCCAGTCTCACCCTGCCGGGGATCGGCGGTATTGTGCTGACTCTGGGAATGGCCGTCGACGCCAACGTGCTGATTTACGAACGTATCCGCGAGGAACTGCGTCTTGGAAAAACGGTCCGAAATGCGCTTGAGGCTGGTTACAGCAAGGCTTTTTTGACGATTATGGATGCCAATATTACAACCTTGATCGCCGCTTTGGTGCTGTTCCAGTTCGGCACCGGCCCGGTCAAAGGATTCGCCGTGACCCTGTCGGTGGGGATTGTATCTTCCCTTTTTACGGCCATCTTTGTTTCGCGCGTAGTTTTCGACTTTTTCCTGGAACGTTACCAGGTCAAGCGGTTGAGTATCTAGGGAGGGTGGCATGCAAATCGTCAAGCACGATATCAATATCAACTTTGTCGGCCGGCGCAAGCTGGCGCTGATCTTTTCTCTGTTGCTGGTGGTTGCCGGGCTTGTTTCCCTGATTGCCAGAGGCGGACCTGAATACGGCATTGATTTTGCCGGTGGTACCCTGATCCAGGTCAAATTCTCCGAAGCCACCCGGGCCGCCGATATCAAATCCGCCCTCAAGGGCATGCACCTGAAAGGTCTGTTGGTGCAGAAATTCGAGGGGGACTCGCAGGAGTTCATGCTTCGCCTGCAGGACACCAGTTCCGAACTCGAGGGGATGGCGCAGCAGGTCGGCGCGCATCTTGAACAGGCTTACGGTAAAGGAACGGTGGATATCCGGCGCGTTGAAATGGTCGGACCACAGGTGGGCAAGGATCTGCGCAAAAAAGGGCTTATGGCTATCCTGTTTGCCATGATCGGGGTACTGATCTACATTACCATTCGCTTCGAATTCAAATTCGCCGTCGGCGCTGTCATTGCCCTGGCGCACGATGTGCTCATTACCCTCGGAGCGTTCTCCCTGTTCGGCAAGGAGATCGACCTGCCGATCATTGCCGCGTTCCTGGCCATCATCGGATATTCACTGAACGACACCATCATCGTGTACGATCGGATTCGCGAAAATATCGGGCGGCATCCGAAGCAGTCCTTCGATCAGACGGTCAATGGCAGCATCAATGAAACTCTGTCCCGCACGATTCTCACCTCGGGCACCACGTTGCTTGTCGTGTTGGCTTTGTTTCTGTTCGGCGGCGGGGTCATTCACAATTTCGCCTTCGCCATGCTGGTCGGGATTCTGATTGGCACCTATTCCTCTATTTTCGTCGCCAGCCCGGTTCTTCTGGTCTGGGACGATATGAAGAAACGGCGCAATGCCACGGCTTCCTGATTCAAGGCTTTAAGCAACTGACGTGATCGGGCCGGGAAGGGAAACCTCCTGGCCCGATCACATTGGAAGGACAAAACACAAGGGGGAACATGGTAACGCCGCATCTGGATACGCTCTGGATTGAACGCCCTCGCAGCGAGGCTCTGCAGGGAGTGGATCTGCAACGGTGTTTGGGTGTTTCGCATCTGGCCGAGGAAGTGCTGCGCCGCCGCGACCTTCCCTCTCTCGAAGAAGTTCGCGAGTTTCTCGAAGCCCGGCTGTCCGCCATGCCCGATCCTTTTCAGATGGCGGACATGCAGCGCGCCGTGGAGCGCCTGGCGCAGGCCTTGCGTCAAGGGGAGGGGATCGCGGTGCACGGGGATTACGACGTCGATGGCGTTACGGGCACGGCGTTGATGGTCGAAACCCTGCGCGCCATTGGCGGACGGGTCAGCTACCACATCCCCATGCGCCTGAAAGATGGTTACGGGCTGTGCCTGGAGGCGCTCGAATCCTGCGCGGCAGCCGGCGCCCGTGTGGCGGTCTCCGTCGACTGTGGCATCTCCGCGCATCGGCAGGCGCAAAGGGCTGCCGAACTGGGCCTTGATCTGATCATCACCGACCATCATCAGCCGCCGGAAATTCTTCCGCAAGCCTTGGCGATTGTGAATCCCGCCCGTCGCGATTGCTCCTTTCCCTACAAGCACCTTGCCGGCGTCGGCGTGGTGTTTTTGCTGCTGGTCGCATTGCGCAGGTATCTGCGCGAGTCGGGATACTGGACCAAAAGTGCCGAACCGGATCTGCGCTACGGTCTTGATCTGGTAGCACTGGGCAGCATCGCGGACATTGTTCCTCTCAAGGGACTAAACCGCGCTTTGACCAAGGCGGGTCTCGAATTGCTGTCCCACTCCGGACGGCCCGGTCTGCAGGCGCTAAAACAGGTTGCCGCGGTCGACAAGGTTACCTGCGGCACGGTCGGGTTTCGCCTGGCCCCGCGCATCAATGCCGCCGGCCGCCTCGAAGATGCCTCCGTTGGCGTTGAGCTGCTGCTGAAAAGGTCCGTCGAGGATGCCATGCCCGCGGCCGAGTTGCTCGACCGGGTCAATCGACAGCGCCAGGTTCTCGAGCAGCAGACCCTGGAGGAGGCCGATGAACGCTGGCAGCGGGAAACTTCCGGGGCGACGCACAGCATCGTGCTCGCCGATGCGCGGTGGCACCCCGGCGTGATCGGCATTGTCGCCAGCCGGCTGGTCGAAAAGTACCATCGCCCGACAGTGTTGATCGCGCTGAACGAGGGGGCCGGCAAAGGTTCCGCACGTTCGATCAAGGGGTTGCACCTGTATCAGGCCTTGCAGGACTGCCATGCTTGCCTGCAGGGGTTTGGCGGTCATGAATTTGCTGCCGGACTCAGCATCGGGGCGGAGAAGATTCCGGAATTCGCCCGGCGCTTTGAAGCGGTGGCCCGGCAGCGGTTGAGCCCGGACGATCTTTTGCCCCGGCAATTTCACGACGGGGAAATTACCCTGGAGGAGATCGACGCCGCTGACCTGCTGGCTCTGGAACGTCTTGCTCCCTACGGTCCGGGAAACCCCCAGCCGTTATTTCTGGCTCGTGGTGTGCACCTGCAATGCATTCAGGTTGCCGGTGAAAGCCATTTGCGGTTTCTCGCCTGTCAGGGAGGATGCGGTTTGTCCGCCATTGCCTTCGGCATGGCGGATCGGCGGCATCAGCTTGACGGCCCCCAGGATATCCTCTTCATTCCCAGCTTGAATGACTGGCGCGGCAAGGTCTCCATTCAGTTGCAGGTCAAACACATCCGCCCCGCCCTCCATGAATGATCGCCCTGCTCAGGCTGCATCGGACGGCGCTCTTTGGGGCAGGGTGGCTTTTGCCTACGGACCGCACGGCATTCAGCGTCCACGCTCTGCTTTTTCAAACGGCGGCAGTGATGAACGGGCGGCATAGTGTGGAGAAGTGAAAATCAGCAACGCCCGGGAACATAAGCCCCGGGCGTTGCTGTTTG
>NZ_JBFWJQ010000042.1:0-20528 GCF_050253115.1 Syntrophotalea sp. | reverse complement strand
ATGAATTTACCGGCTTTCTGGTCGAAACGGGCAGCGAAGGGGCAGCGGTGGTGGCCGAACGTATCCGCCAGTGCATCCAGAATCATACCTTCTTCGCTGAAAGCGACACCCCCGCAAAGATTACCGCGACCGTGGGCTATGCCACCTACCCCTGTGACGCCGGCAGTAAAAAGGAACTCATTCACCTGGCCGATAAAGCCATGTACGAGGGTAAAAAGTGCCGCAATGCGGTGAGGGGAGCCTGGCAACTGGCGGAAACGGAGGATCCCCCGGTCGACCCGGAATGAACCTCCGGCCGTCGCGGCCGCCACGCGCATTCGCTTTATGCGTACATCTACCCGCTCGCCATGGCGCCGGCGGGTCTTCTATTGCCGCCGGCCCGCTGTTAGCCGTTCCGGATACAGCCGCCGCGGCCATGAAACCATGAACGAAGGGACATAACGTTGTGAGCATTACGGGAATCAAGGGAATGAACGATATCCTGCCAGGCGAAGTCGAAACCTGGCAGTTTCTTGAAAGCGAAGCCCACCGCATCTTCCAGTTGTACGGCTTTGCCGAGGTGCGGGTGCCGGTGGTGGAAAAAACCGAACTGTTCTGCCGCTCCATCGGTGAAACCACCGATATCGTGGAAAAGGAGATGTACACCTTCAGCGATCGCAGCGACAACTCCCTGACCCTGCGGCCGGAAGGCACGGCTCCGGTCATGCGCGCCTTCATCGAACATAAACTGCACACGCTGGATCCCGTATCCAGGCTCTATTACATGGGGCCCATGTTTCGTTACGAACGCCCCCAGAAGGGACGCTACCGCCAGTTCCACCAGATCGGCGTGGAGGCTATCGGCGTTGACGACCCCATGATGGACGCCCAGATCCTGGCCATGCTCGACCACTATTTCGAAGCGGTCGACATCCGCAATGTCGAACTGCATATCAACTCTCTGGGCTGCAAGCAGTGCCGTCCCCGCTACCGGGAAACCCTCACCGGCTACCTGGAAAGCCGCCTGCGGACCCTGTGCGCGGACTGCCAGCGGCGCTACCTGACCAACCCGCTGCGGGTGCTTGACTGCAAGGTTCCGGCCTGTCAGGAAGCTACGGTCGATGCGCCGTCGGTACTGGATCTTCTGTGCGACGACTGCGACACCCATTTCCGCCAGCTTCAGGCCCATCTGCACAAGCTCGGCATTGTTTTCACCATCAATGCCCGCATGGTCCGCGGCCTCGACTATTACACCAAAACCACCTTCGAGATGGTCACCAATCAGCTCGGATCACAGAATGCCGTGGCTGCCGGCGGGCGCTATGACGGGCTGATCCAGGATCTGGGCGGCCCGGCCCTGCCAGGCATCGGTTTTGCCATGGGCGTCGAAAGGCTGGTCCTGATGAAGGGCGATCAGCGCATCGCGCCACCCCGTCCACAGGTTTTTCTGGCCGCCCTGGGCGATGCCGCAACCGACGAGGCCTTCGCTCTCATGACCCGCCTGCAGCGGCTTGGACTGCGCGCCGAAATGGCCTTTGCCGGCAAGAGTCTCAAGGCGCAGATGCGCCGCGCGGGCAAACTGGGCGCCCGCTTTGTCCTGATTTTGGGCGATGAGGAACTGGCTTCGGGCCAGGCGCAACTTCGTGACATGGACGACGGCAGCCAGACGCCCATTGCCCTGGAGGGCATCGGGCAGGCCCTTGCGGCCCGCTGCCTTGCCGGGCCCGCAACGGGCAGCCGATAACCGCTTGACGATTTTTGGCGACACCCTTTATAATTTGCAATTCGCTTTCTTCAGGATCGCGACACGCATGTGCCGTGCTTTTCTGGTATTACTTTTTGCATGACCAAGGAGATGAACTTGATCGACATTCTGGGTGATTGGAAAAAAAGCCATTTCTGCGGCGATCTCCGTGCCGCCGACATTGGCAAGGAAGTCTGCCTCATGGGCTGGGTGCAGCGTCGTCGCGACCATGGAGGCCTGATCTTTATCGACCTGCGCGACCGCCAGGGAATCGCCCAGCTGGCTCTCGATCCCGACCGCGATCCGGAGGCTCACGCCAAGGCGGAAAAAGTGCGCAGCGAATATGTGGTCGCGGTCCGCGGCATCGTGTCCGCACGTCCCGAAGGCACCGTGAACCCCAAGATGGCTACCGGCGAGGTCGAAGTGGAGGTCAAGGAACTGCGGGTTCTCAACAGTTCCGAAACGCCGCCTTTCATGATCGAGGACCATGCCGACGTCGCGGAAAACATCCGCCTCAAGCATCGATACATCGACCTGCGACGCCCCGGCCTGCAATCCAATCTGATGTTGCGTCACAAAGTGGCGCAGATCGTGCGCACCTATCTCAACGATAATGGATTCATCGAGATTGAAACCCCGGTTTTGACGAAAAGCACGCCGGAGGGCGCCCGCGACTATCTGGTGCCGAGCCGGGTGAACCCCGGTATGTTTTACGCCTTGCCGCAATCGCCCCAGTTGTTCAAGCAGCTGCTTATGGTGTCCGGTTTCGACCGCTACTACCAGATTGTCAAATGCTTTCGCGATGAAGACCTGCGCGCCGATCGGCAGCCCGAATTCACCCAGATCGACTGCGAATTGAGCTTCGTCGACCGGCAGGATATCATGACCATCATGGAGGGCATGATCGCCAGGGTGTTCCGCGATACGCTTGGCATCGAACTGCCGCTGCCGATGCCCCGCATCACCTACACCGAAGCCATGGCCCGTTTCGGGGTCGACAATCCGGACATGCGTTTTGGCCTGGAACTGGTCGAGATCTCCAACATCGTCAAGGACTGCGGTTTCAAGGTCTTCGCCGAGGCGGTGAAAAAAGGCGGCATTGTCAAACTGCTCAACGCCAGGGAGTGTGCATCCTTCTCCCGCAAGGAACTCGACGATCTGACCGAGTTTGTCAAAATTTACGGCGCAAAAGGGCTTGCCTACGTCAAGGTCCAGGAAGACGGCTCCTGGCAGTCTCCCATCACCAAATTTTTTACCGACAAGGAAATCGCGCTCATCGATGAGGCCGCCGACGCGAAACCGGGCGACCTGTTGCTGTTTGCCGCCGACACCTGCAAAGTGGCCAATGAATCCCTGGGGCGTCTGCGTGGCCTGCTTGGGCAGAAACTGGGGCTGGCCCGCAAGGATGACTTCCGTTTTGTCTGGGTCACCGACTTTCCGCTGCTCGAATGGGACGGCGAAACCCGCCGTCACGTGGCGGTGCATCATCCCTTCACCGCTCCTTTGGATGAAGATGTCGCGCTGCTCGACGGCGATCCCGGCAGCGCGCGGGCCAAGGCCTACGATCTGGTCCTGAACGGATCGGAAATCGGTGGCGGAAGTATTCGTATCCACAACCGGGAAATACAGAACAAAATGTTCTCCCTGATGGGGATTACCGCCGAGGAAGCCGAGGAAAAATTCGGGTTTCTGCTCAATGCCCTGAGTTACGGCGCACCGCCCCACGGCGGCATCGCTTTTGGCCTCGACCGCCTGATGATGATCCTGACCGGCTCGGAATCCATCCGGGACGTTATCGCTTTTCCCAAAACCCAGAAAGCCACCTGCCTGCTGTCGGAAGCGCCCGGCGCAGTGGATGACAAGCAGCTGCGGGAGCTTTCCATCCGGCGCGCGGCACGCACAAATTAGCTCGTATCCATCCGGAAACTCCGGATGGATACAGCGTAGTTTTCATATGAGAAACGAGCAATTTTTCGTTGTGGCAAGGAAATCAAGGGTTTGTGCCGAGGCGTACATCGGTACGCCGCACAAGCAAGCCTGCGGATTGACGCCGCCACGGCGGAAAAGGGCCGTTCCCGGATGAAAACCAGCTCGGAGATTTGCATTGATCGGGGATCGCTCGCCCTGAAGCAATCCTGCCTTGATTGCACAGACGACGAAAGTGGACTATGCCACGGCTGATCATATTTTTGCTGGCTCTGCTTTTCCTGACGGGGGGCTGCGTAGCCCCCCCGCTGCAGGAATTGCAATCCGCGCGTTCCGCCCTGGAAGAAGCCCTGGCCGCTGAAGCCCCGGTACTGGCTCCCAACGCGTATCAGGCGGCCCAGGATGCCCTGCGGGACGGCGAAGTTCTGGTACAGGATAAAAAATACAAACTGGCCAGGGAAATCCTCCCCTTTGCCGAAGCTCATGCGCGCCGCGCGATTCTGCAGGCCCAACGGGAACAGGCCGACAGGGAGCTGCAGAAAATCCGCGCCCAGGAACTGATGCGCACCGCGCAGTTACCCAACGAACCGGTACGAGAACCGACTCCTCAAACCCGCAAGGCCATCATCGCCCGGCCTGCGGCTCCACCGGCAGCGGCCAGGCCCAAAGCCCGCCCTGCCCCCCCGGCAACCTACCACGTCGGCGGGGGGGAAACCCTGTGGACCATTGCCGCACAGCCGGACATCTATGGCGACCCGTTGCTGTGGCCTTTGATTTACCAGGCGAACCGCGACCAGATTCGCGATCCACGGCAGGTCTACCCTGGCCAATCCCTGACGATTCCCCGCAAGCTGTCCGAGGATGAAAAAAAACTGGCTCGGGAAAAAGCTCTCAAATCCAGGATCTTTCCTGTCGGACCGGCGCCCCGCGAAACGGGGGCGCCGGCCGGGCCTCCAGGCTGAGCTGCGCCGAGCCCGGCAGCAGACAGGAACACGACCTCCCGAAAAACAGACCTTGACAGGTTTCGCGCCTTCTGTAGACTGACCGGACCGTATACTTCATGAATCCTCCGTCGGGAAACATCGTCACTGCGCGAAGGGAACGAACATGCCCTACCAACATGTCACGGTACCGGAAGGTGAAACGATCCGCTTCAGGGATGGGCGACTGCTGGTTCCGCACAACCCGGTTATCCCCTTCATCGAAGGTGACGGTACTGGGCCGGACATCTGGCGGGCCGCTGTCAGGGTTTTGGACGCCGCCGTAAACAAGGCTTATGCCGGCAGGCGCCGCATCGCCTGGATGGAAGTCTACGCCGGCGAGAAGGCCTTCAATATGGGGCTCGGCTGGCTGCCGGCGGAAACCCTGCAGGCTTTCGACGCCTTTCGGGTCGGCATCAAAGGCCCTTTGACCACCCCTGTCGGCGGCGGCATCCGGTCGCTCAACGTGGCCTTGCGACAAGAACTCGATCTGTTCGTCTGCCTGCGGCCGGTGCGTTATTTCGAAGGCGTGCCGTCCCCGGTAAAAAAGCCCCGGGATGTGGATATCGTCCTGTTCCGTGAAAATACGGAAGACATCTATGCCGGCATCGAATGGGCGGCCGGCAGCAGGGAAGCGAAACAGGTCATCGATTTTCTGCGGCAACGCATGCATGTCACCAAAATTCCATGGCCCGACAGCAGCGGCATCGGCATCAAGCCGGTTTCCCGCGAAGGCTCCGAACGCCTGATCCGCGCCGCCATCCAGTACGCCATCGATTACAAGCGCCGCTCCGTGACCCTGGTCCACAAGGGAAACATCATGAAATTCACCGAGGGGGCGTTCAAACAATGGGGCTACGAACTGGCCGCCCGGGAGTTTCGCGAGCAGGTGGTGACAGCCAGGGAAAGCTGGATTTTGGCCGCCGGGGATGAATTTCCGGATTCCGACCATGCACGGATCTCCCGCATGATCGACCCCGGCTACGATATGATGACTGCGGAACAGCAGAAAGCTGTCCGCGACGAAGTCGCCGCGACTCTCGACACCCTGATGAAGACCCACGGGCGGGGGCGGTGGCGCGACAAGATCATGATCAAGGACACCATTGCCGATATCGCCCTGCAACAGGTTCTGACCCGCGCCAGTGAATTCGACGTGATCGCCACACTGAATCTCAATGGCGACTACCTTTCCGATGCCCTGGCCGCCCAGGTCGGCGGTATCGGTATCGCGCCCGGAGCCAACATCAACTACCAGACGGGTCACGCCATTTTCGAGGCAACCCACGGCACCGCCCCAAAATACGCCAACCTGGACAAGGTCAACCCCGGGTCCATGATCCTCTCCGGCGCGTTAATGCTGGAGCACCTCGGCTGGAAAGAAGCCGCCGGGATGATTGTGCAGGCGCTGGAAAAGACCATCAGCCAGAACCGGGTGACTTACGATTTCGCGCGCCTCATGGACGGCGCGATTTTGCTGAAATGTTCCGAATTTGCCACAGCCATGATCGAGAACATGAATTGAATGCATGATGCGGTGCGGCGCTTTGGCACCGGCACCGGATTTCATTGGAGGGAACTACATGACGAAACCGAAAATAGCCCTTGTCGGAGGTGGCCAGATCGGCAACGCCATTGCACACCTTGCCGCCATGCGGGAACTTGGCGACGTGGTCATGTTCGACATCAAGGAAAACCTGGCGCGCGGCAAATGCCTCGACATTGCGCAGGCCGCTCCTATTTCGGACTTTGACGTACAACTGAAAGGATCCGATGACATCGCGGTGATTTCCGGCGCCGATATCGTGGTGGTGACCGCCGGAGTGCCGCGCAAGCCGGGCATGAGCCGCGAAGACCTGATCGAGATCAACGCCCGCATCATGGCCACGGTTGCCGAGGGGATCCGCACCCATGCACCGGATGCGATTGCCATCGTGCTGTCCAATCCGCTGGACGCCATGGTGACCCTGTGCCAGAAGATCACGGGCTTTTCGACCAATCGGGTCATGGGAATGGCCGGGGTGCTTGACTCGGCACGCTTTGCCTTCTTTATCGCCCGGGAACTTGGCGTTTCCGTCCGCGACGTCAACGCACTGGTGCTCGGCGGCCATGGGGATGCCATGGTTCCCATCGTGCGATTCGCCAATGTCAACGGCATTCCCGCCCTTGAACTGCTGAAACACAAATTTGGCAGCGAGGAAAAAGCCCACCAGATCATGGCATCCCTGGTCGCGCGCACCCGCGATGCCGGAGGCGAAGTGGTGGAATTGCTTCAGACCGGCAGCGCCTTCGTTTCGCCCGCGACCAGCGCCGTGGCCATGATCGAAGCCGTCATTCACGACCAGAAACGGCTGCTGCCGGTATGCGCCATGCTTGACGGTCAGTTCGGTGTCAGCGGTTATTATGTCGGCGTGCCCTGCATTTTGGGGGTTGAAGGCGTGGAGAGAATCATTGAATTCGAACTGACGGCGGACGAACGCCGGCTGCTCGATCATTCCGTGGGCGAAGTTCGCAAACTGGTCGACAACCTGCCCCTGTAACCAACAGGGGCAGATCCTCGCCGCACCTCCACACGGTTGGCAGGCGCCTCAGGTTTTGGCCTTGACCCTGGAGCGGGCCCGGCCCATCTCCTCGGCCGAAAGCACCATGGACAGCAATTGGCCGACAGTGTGCTGCTGCTCCAATGGATGACGCAAAGGCAGATCGAGATTGATGCGATAGCTGTTACAGCGCCCCACCCGGTATCGTTCAAGGACCTGACTGTCAACCAGGTCCTTGATGATTTTCTGCGTGGCCCGCTCGGTAATGCCAACCTTCAACGCAACTTCCCTTAACACCATGCCCGGATTCCTCGCCAGACACAAAAGCACGTGAGCGTGATTATTCAAAAAAGTCCACTGCCTTTGCCCGCCGGCGAAACCCTCTCCGCAAGATCCAACATCTGCTTCTTTCAATAGCCGCCTCCCCTCAAAAACCCGGCCCCGATCTCACAATGGTTCCAAACGCTCGATTCATGGCCGGCTTGTACCCATCCGGAGCGCATCATACCACAACTCACCTGTAAATTTCCGCCGCTAAAAAGCCGTTATCCTCAAACAACCATGCTCCGTCGACCCAAACTCGGCCCTCACCACCGATCTGCCAGCAGCAGCCGTGGTGTGTCTTCATCGATTGCGGCGCTCCTGCGTAAAACACCGTATCGCGCAACCAGCACTTTAAAAATTTTCTTGACTCACCCGGTTAAGTTTAGGTAGTTTTCGAAACACGAATTTTTTTACGTAAAAAAATAATTACTACTTGTCTAACGGATTGTCAAGGGGCAGATCCGGGTTGCGGAAAATACCGGCTTCAAAGGGTTTTGCCAGCACAGCTGCCGCCGCTGCGCGGAAAACGCTGTTTGTGCGGACCGGCAAAGTTATCCATCAAGGAGATCAAAACGCATGATGCGACAGAAAGTTACCATCGACGGCAACACCGCCGCGGCGCACGTGGCACACGCTACCAACGAGGTTATTGCCATTTACCCCATAACGCCGTCTTCCAATATGGGGGAAATTTCGGATATCAAAAGCGCGCAGGGCGAAAAAAACATCTGGGGCACGGTACCCCTGGTGACGGAAATGCAATCGGAGGCCGGCGCGGCCGGGGCCGTCCATGGCGCCCTGCAGGCCGGTGCCCTGACCACGACCTTCACGGCCAGCCAGGGCTTGCTGTTGATGATCCCCAACATGTTCAAGATCGCCGGTGAGTTGACCCCGACGGTATTCCACGTTTCGGCACGGGCGATTGCCGCCCAGGCATTGTCCATTTTCGGTGATCATTCGGACGTCATGGCCTGCCGCTCCACCGGCTTTGCCATGCTTGCTTCCAACAACCCCCAGGAGGTGATGGATTTCGCCCTGATCGCGCAAGCTGCCACCCTGCGCTCACGCGTACCCTTCCTGCACTTTTTCGATGGTTTCCGCACTTCCCACGAGATCCAGAAGATCGAGGAGCTTACTTTCGACGACATGCATGCCATGCTCGACGAAGATCTGATCGCCGATCACCGCGCACGGGCCCTGTCCCCGGACCATCCGGTGCTGCGCGGCACCTCACAAAATCCGGATGTTTATTTCCAGGGACGGGAAACGGTCAACCGCTTCTACGAGGCCACTCCCGGCATCGTGCAGGAGCAGATGGATAAATTTGCCGGGCTCACCGGGCGTCAATATCGCCTGGTTGATTATGTCGGTGCTGCGGATGCCGAAAAGGTCATCGTCCTGATGGGCTCCGGCGCCGATACGGTGCACGAAACCGTCGATGCCATGAACGCCGCTGGCGAAAAGGTCGGCATGCTCAAGATCCGCCTCTACCGCCCCTTCCCCGCACAGGCGTTTCTCGAAGCGCTGCCCGCTTCCGCGCGCAAAATCGCGGTGCTGGACCGCACCAAGGAGCCCGGCTCCCTCGGCGAACCCCTGTACCTCGATGTGCGCGCCAGCATCGCGGAAGCCACCATCAGCCGGACCATTCCGACCATTGTCGGCGGCCGCTACGGTCTCGGGTCCAAGGAATTCACCCCAGCCATGGTCAAGGCCGTCTACGACAACCTGGACGTTGCCGATCCAAAAAATCATTTCGTCGTCGGTATCGAGGACGATGTTTGCGGCACCAGCCTCCCCGTCGATACATCCTACCGGAACGACGCCTCGGGGATTTACTCGGCTATCTTCTACGGGCTCGCCTCCGACGGCACCGTCGGCGCCAACAAGAACTCCATCAAGATCATCGGCGACCTGACGGACAACCATGTGCAGGCCTACTTCGTCTACGACTCCAAAAAAGCCGGCACCATAACGACCTCCCACCTGCGCTTCGGCAGGACCCCATTGCGCGCACCGTATCTGGTCAGCGATGCCGACTTCGTCGCCTGCCACAACTTCACCTTCCTCGAGAAGTGCGACATGCTGGCCAAAGCCAAACCCGGCGCGATGTTCCTGCTGAACTCCCTGTTCGACACGGAAACGGTCTGGAGGCAGCTCCCCCGCGAGGTTCAGCAGCAGATTATCGACAAAAACCTGCGGCTGTTCGTCATCAACGCCGTGGACATCGCCGAAAAGATCGGCCTGGGCGGGCGCATCAACGTCATTATGCAGACCGCGTTTTTCAAGATCACCGGCATCCTGCCCATGGATTCGGCCCTGGAAGCCATCAAGGATGCGATCCGCAAAACCTACGGCAAAGCCGGCGAAAAAGTGGTGGAAATGAACTGCCGCGCCGCCGACGCCGCCCTCGACAATATCGCCGAGGTAAGCATCCCGGCCACGGCCGACAGCGCCCTGAGCAAACCGCCGCTGGTGACCCCCGGGGCGCCGGCCTTCGTGCAGAACGTGGTCGCAACCATCATCGCCGGCCAGGGCGACAGCCTGCCGGTATCGAGCATGCCGGCGGACGGCACCTTCCCCACCGCCACCTCCCGCTATGAAAAACGCAACATCGCCCTGGAAATCCCGGTGTGGGACGCGCACCTGTGCGTCCAATGCGGTCTGTGTTCCTTTGTCTGCCCCCATGCGACCCTGCGCATGAAGATCTACGATGCCTCCTGCCTGAGCCAGGCACCGCAAACCTTCCGCGCCATCGATGCCCGCGGCGCGGAATTCGCCGGGGGAAAATTCACCCTGCAGGTAGCTCCCGAGGATTGCGTCGGCTGCGGCATCTGTGTCGACGTCTGCCCCGCCAAAGACCGCCAGAATCCGTCCCGCAAGGCTCTGAGCATGCAATTCAAGGTGCCTCTGCGCGAGCAGGAAGCCACCAACTGGGATTTCTTCATGGCCCTGCCCGAAACCGATGTGGCCAAGATCAAGCGTGACACCCTCAAAGGCAGCCAGTTGCTGAAGCCGCTGTTCGAATTTTCCGGTGCCTGCTCGGGCTGCGGCGAGACCCCTTACCTCAAACTCATGTCGCAGCTGTTCGGCGATCGTGCGCTGATAGCCAATGCCACCGGCTGTACCTCCATTTACGGCGGCAACCTGCCGACCACCCCCTGGGCCACCCGCGATGACGGCCGGGGCCCGGCCTGGTCCAACTCGCTGTTCGAGGACACCGCGGAATTCGGCTTCGGCATGCGTCTGGCGGTGGATAAGTTCAGCGAAGCCGCCGGCGAACTGCTGGCCCAAGTTATCGCATGCGACTGTGCCGGCTGCCCGGCCGACAAGGAACTGTTACTGGCCATCCGGGATGCCGACCAGTCCTCTCAGACGGGTATCGAGGAACAACGGGCCCGGGTCGCGCAGCTCAAACAGATGCTTGCCAATTGCGACGACCCGGCCTCGAAACGTCTCGCCACCCTGGCCGATTATCTGGTGAAAAAATCGGTATGGTGTGTCGGCGGCGACGGTTGGGCCTACGACATCGGCTACGGCGGTCTGGATCATGTCATCGCCACCGACAGAAACGTCAACCTGCTGGTCCTCGACACGGAAGTCTATTCCAACACCGGCGGGCAGGCCTCCAAGTCTACCCCCCTCGGCGCTGTCGCCCAGTTTGCCGCCGGCGGCAAGAACATGCCCAAAAAGGACCTCGGGATGATGGCCATGTCCTACGGTACCGCCTACGTGGCCAGCGTCTCTTTGTCCAACCCGGCCCAGACCATCAAGGCGTTCATGGAAGCGGAGGCTTTTGAGGGCCCATCCATCATCATTGCCTACGCCCACTGCATCGCCCACGGCATCGACATGACCAAGGGGATCGATTCGCAGAAAAAAGCGGTCGCCTGCGGTCACTGGCCCCTGTACCGCTACAACCCGGAGCGGGCCGCGCAGGGCCTGAACCCACTGCAACTCGACAGTAAGGCGCCGACCCTCTCCTTCGAGGAATTTGCCGAGACCCAGAACCGCTTCAGGGCTCTGAAAAAGGTCAATCCGGATGCGGCGGAGGCGCTCATAGAGCGGGCCAACGCCTGGGCCAGACGCCGTTTTGCCCTGTACGAAAAACTGGCGAATTAATCAGAATTATCGTTTTTGCCCGGCCATGCCGCTCCTTCCGGGGCGGCATGGCCTCGCATCCCCGATCATTACTCTTCAAAAAATACAGGAGCATCCATGAGCCCCAAAGTACTGATCGTCATGGGCAGCGATTCAGACTGCCCGGTACTCGAAGAAACCGCCAAAATCCTCGAACAATTCGCCATTCCCTTTGAAATGCGCATCGCCTCGGCGCACCGTTCACCGCGCAAAACCGCTGATCTTGTCGAAGCGGCCGCCGGTCGCGGCATCCAGGTCATCATCGCGGCCGCCGGCCTGGCCGCCCACCTGCCCGGAGTCGTGGCGGCCGGCACCATCCTGCCGGTCATTGGCGTCCCCATGGGCGGCGGGCCGCTGAACGGCGTCGACGCGTTATATGCCATTGTCCAGATGCCCGCGGGCATCCCCGTTGCCACCACGGCCATCGGCAGGACCGGGGCCCGCAATGCCGCCCTGCTTGCAGCACAGATCCTTGCCTTGAGCGATCCGACCCTGTCAGAAAAATTGCTGGCATTCCGGGAGCGGATGGCCTGCGAGATCGAAGAAAAGGACCAAAAACTCCAGCGGCGCGACAAATAACCGGAAAAAACGGCGATGTCCCCGGCCAGCTGTTCTGCCCTTTCCGGATATTTACTTGCCGGCCTGGCTTGGAGCTGATCCGGTGTCGCCTCGGCATCCATCAATACGTTTTTTGCACCCCGGCGCTGCTGAACCGGGCCGAGTTGGCTGTCAATCTGGCCACGATTCCCAAAGCTCCCATAAACCCCGCCGTCTGACTCACCGGCAGTTTCTGCCCGCCCACCCCAAAGAAAAAATTTGCATTCGGTCAGGACAAACATGATAGGATGGCCGATGGTTTTTTATGAATAATGA
Source organism: Syntrophotalea sp. (assembly GCF_050253115.1). NCBI lineage: Bacteria > Pseudomonadati > Thermodesulfobacteriota > Desulfuromonadia > Desulfuromonadales > Syntrophotaleaceae > Syntrophotalea > Syntrophotalea sp. The sequence goes on along the minus strand of NZ_JBFWJQ010000042.1, from coordinate 8,025 downwards.
GCGGCAGGGTGTAATATCTGCTGCCGCATCGGTTAATGATTGACAAGGAGAATCCGGGAATGAGTACCCCACGCTTGGAAATTATTGAATCATACTGCAAGGGATGCAGCATCTGTGTGGAATTTTGCCCCACCAATGTCCTGGAAATGGACGGTTTTCTGGTAAAGGTCGTCAGGCCGGAAGCCTGTATCGGGTGCATGCAGTGCGAATTGCGCTGCCCCGATTTTGCGATCAGAGTCCACAGGGATTGATGCTTTTTTGACTTGAGGAGGTCTGTCAAGGTGGCTAAAAAAATTGCTTTATTGCAAGGGAACGAAGCCTGCGCTTACGGTGCCCTCTATGCCGGCTGCAACTTTTTCGGCGGCTATCCCATCACCCCTTCAACGGAAGTGGCCGAGGTGATGTCCAGGGAATTGCCCAGAAACGGCGGCAAGTTCATACAGATGGAAGATGAAATCGGCGCCATGGCATCCGTGCTGGGGGCGGCGTTGACCGGCGCCAAGGCGCTCACTGCCAGCTCCGGTCCCGGCATCTCTCTGAAACAGGAACTTATCGGCTACGGATGCATCGCCGAGATCCCCTGCGTGATCGTCAACGTCATGCGCGGCGGGCCATCGACGGGAATGCCGACCGGGCCCAGTCAGTCGGATATCATGCAGGCCCGCTGGGGCACCCACGGCGACCACGCGGCGATTGCCGTGGCGCCGGCTTCCTGCCAGGAAATCTTCGCCGAGACGGTACGCGCCTTCAACCTTGCCGAAACCTACCGCATGCCGGTCCAGGTGCTGCTGGACGAAATCAACGGCCACATGCGCGAACGCATCGAACTGCCGGAGCCCGGCGACCTGGAAGTGATCAACCGTCAGACGCCCTCGGTGCCGCCGGACCAGTATCTGCCCTACGACCCGGATTTCGGCGACGTACCGCCGCTGGCCGCCTTCGGCTCGGGTTACCGTTTTCATGTCACCGGCCTGAACAAGGCGGCTGACGGTTTCCCCACCACCAAGGCCAAACTGGTCGATGCCGAGGAACGCCGCCAGATCCGCAAGGTGGAAGCCAACCGGGACAAGATCGAAAAGAATGAAGAATATCTGGTGGAGGATGCCGATATCATCGTCGTCGCCATCGGCACCATCAGCCGTTCGGCACGCAACGCCGTCAACCAACTGCGCGAGCAGGGCATGAAAGTCGGCCTGTTCCGCCCCATCACCCTGTGGCCCTTCCCCGAACGTCGCATTGCCGAACTCGCCGTCCGCTGCAAAACCCTCATCGTCCCGGAAATGAACCTGGGACAGATGATCCTGGAGGTCGAGCGCGTCATCCGGGGCGCCTGCGCCCTGTATGGCATAGGCCGGGTGGACGGGGAGCCGATCACTCCCTCCCAGATCATTGAAAAAATCAAGGAGGTCTGCTAGCCATGGCATTCGATTACGACAAATATCTGCGCCCCGGCAAACTGCCACATATCTGGTGTCCGGGCTGCGGACACGGCATCATACTCAAAGGGTTGCTGCGGGCCATCGACGCCTGCGGGCTGGACAAGGACAATACGGCCATCGTATCCGGCATCGGCTGTGCCAGCCGGCTGCCCGGCTATGTCGACTTCAACACATTGCACACCGCCCACGGCCGCGCCGCAGCCTTTGCCACCGGCATCAAAATGGCCAAACCGGAAATGAACGTACTGGTGGTTGGCGGCGACGGCGACGGCGTCGCTATCGGCGGCAATCATTTCATTCACGCCTGCCGCCGCAATATCGACATGACCTATATCCTCTGCAACAACTTCATCTACGGCATGACCGGCGGCCAGTTCTCGCCCTGCACACCTACCGGCGACCGTGCATCAACCACCCCTTACGGCAACCCCGACCCGGTATTCGATATCGGCAAACTGGCGATCGGCGCGGGAGCATCCTTTGTGGCCCGCACCACGTCGTTTCACGCCACGCAAATCGACAAGCTGATCGCCGAGGGCATTCGTCACAAGGGGATGGCCGTCATCGAGGTCCTCGATGACTGTCCGACCACTTACGGGCGCCGCAACAAATTCCGCTCGGTGGTTGACATGATGAAGCGCTTCAAGGAACTGGCAGTGCCCGTGGCCAAAGCCGCCAGCATGTCCAAAGAGGAACTGGAGGGTAAGATCGTCACCGGCATCCTGCATCAGGAACAACGCCCGGAATACTGCGAACAGTACGCCGAAGTCGTAAAGCGCGCGCAAAAATCCTGACCTGTACCGAGAAAGGAAAAACCATGTCCACACGCTATGAAATACGCTTTTCCGGTGCCGGCGGACAGGGGCTTATCACCGCGGGGATCATCCTTGCCGAAGCTGCTTCCATCGTCGAGGACCAGCATGCCGTGCAATCCCAGAGCTACGGTCCGGAAGCCCGCGGCGGCGCCTCCAAATCCGAAGTCATCATTTCCGACGGCCCTATCGACTACCCCAAGGCAACCATGGTGGATGCCTGTCTGGCCCTGACCCAGGAAGCGGCAGACCGATATGCCGACACCATCAAGCCCGGAGGCTTGCTGCTGCTCGATGCCGACTTCGTCAAAAATCCGCCGGCGGGCGATTTCAAGATTTACCGTTTCCCTATCATCAACACGGCGAAAACCGACATTGGCCGCGCTATCGTCGCCAATGTCGTCGCCCTCGGCGCCATGGTCGCCCTGACCGGCATCGTCAAGCGCGAGTCGGGAGAAGAAGCGGTGCTGCGCCGGGTTCCCGAAGCTTTTATGGATCTCAACAAAAGAGCTTACAACGCCGGTTATGACAAGGTCAAAGCCCTGCTTGACGACTGAACCGGAACGGGGACCTTGCGGTCCCCGTTTTTTTATCCTTCCTCCCGGATGCAGGCCTCCGCCATGGCCACATCATCCCTGCAACCGCAAAAAAACGGGCTGCGTTCGTCGAACTTTTGCGGCACCAGATCGAGGATGCGCTGCCGGCCGTTGGAAGCCGCGCCACCGGCCTGTTCCATAAGAAAAGCCATGGGGTTGAGTTCGAACAGCAATCGCAGCTTGCCTTGCGGCGCATTCTGCAGATGCGGATAGAAAAAAACCCCCTTGCCTTTCATCAGAATCTGATTGAAATCCGGCACCAGACCACCGCTGTAGCGCAATTTGACGCCATTGGACTCCAGTTGGCGAACGAACTTGTCGGTTCCGGGCGTATAAAGGCTGCGCAGACCGCCGGGTGCGTAAATGGAGGCTTTGGGCTCCATGCGGACGTTGCGGCGCAGCAGGGTATATTCCATCAGCTGATTCATGCCGAACTCGTGGACCCCGTGTCCCGTCGTATAAACCAGGGTGGTTCTCGGGCCGTAGAGGATATACAAAGCGGCCACCTGTTTGGTGCCGGGCTGCATCAGATCACAGCCTCTGTAAATGGAGACAATGGTGCCCACCGCCAGGTTGACATCCACCAGGGAGGACCCGTCGAGGGGATCGTAGGCCACCGAAAAATTACCGGTACGGTGCGGAGCGATAAATACGATATCGGCGGTCTCCTCGGACACCACATTGCTCACCACGCCCGACTGTGCCAGGCGTTTGCGTAAAATACGATCGGACAATACATCGAGAGCCAGTTGCTGCTCGCCATAAAGATTGGAGGTACCTGCCACCCCCAGGTCGCCGGTGCGGATCGAATTGATAATATATTTGGAGGCTTCGGCGATTTCGCAAATCAGGTGAATGAGCTGCTCATCCTCACCGTCTTCCCGCAGATAACGGCGCAGATCGATCTGAAACTTGGTTTTTCCTGCCTGCCCTGCAGTTGCTTCCATGTTATGATCCCCCATGAAAATTGGAATAAGCGGCATGGCGCCGTCCGGCGTGGCCAATAAGGCAACCGCGGCGGCCGGACATCTTGACGTGTCTTTCCGGGATGTTAATATTTTTAACATATTATCAATGATTGCCAAACCTTGGAGGTTGTCATGAACGAACAAAACGATTCGGGCGAAAAGAAAAAAACCACCACCGAAAAAATCTGGGATTCTACCCGCAAAACCCTCCACATTGCTTCGTTTCAGGCCAACAGATACAAGCGCATCGTGCAGAAAAAGGTTGATCTGGCGACCATTCACCGCAAAATCGCGGCAGCCCATAGCGACCTTGGCAAGGAGATCGATGAACTGCGGGAAAACGGCATTGTCGCCATTATGGAAAATGACGCTGTCACCCAACTGCTGGAAAAGCTCGATGACCTGAAAAACCGGGCAGCGGCGCTTGAAGGGGAGATCGAGACCATCAAAGAGGAAGAAGCACCGGAAGAGGAAGCGGAAAAAACCGAAGAATAGACGAAACAACGGGGAGTTCCCCACGGAACTCCCCGTTGTTTTCAGATCCGGGCAAATAACCCGCAACCATCACCGTACATGCTTGAGATGGCGCGGCACGCTATGCAGTCGGGAGTTTTTATGCTCCCGGTCCCAGCGACGCATGGAATCCTTTACTTCCACCTCGACATCGACCAGGTCGGAAGCATGGCGGTCCATGATTTCCAGGTCTTCATCCAGACACATCATGCGCCTCAAAATCTCGGCATTCGCCCGCTTCTGAGAAAACTCTTCCGTTTGCACCCGCTTCACCATAAATCCTCCCTGCTTGCGGTTATTTCGCGCTGCCGCCCCTGCGACAGCCACAGCTTTAAAACCCACCGGCACTTCGAGGATACTTAGAGTATAACACACGGATGATCCATCCGGATGTTCCTCCGGCAAAACATGTTGGCACCGACCGCGGCGGACGCAAACACAGTGACTCCCGAAAGAGAATGACCGGAAAAACCGCAAATTGGCACCGCCACGACGGAAAAGAGCTGATTTCGGATGAAAGCCACCTGCCCGTCGATGCATTGCCTGCAAAAACCGTCAGAAGGTATAGGTGATGTTAATACCGGCCAGGGTTTGCGTATCGATGTTGTTTTTGGCAGCGTCGCTGATTCCGGAGGAGTAGGAGAAAGAGGGGCTTAGCGTCAGTTGATCGGTCAGCGCGTAATCGAGACCGACGCTCAGTTCATAGTTGTGAAAACCGGAGTAATCGCGAACGAAACTCACCGCATAGTCGCTGTGCAGATTGTAACTTACCAGCGCGCCCAGGTTCATGGTGAGATCTTTCATCAGTTCAAAGGAGTGACTGATATCGAAAGTGAAGAACAACCCTTCTTCTTCACAGGCATCCCAATCCCAGTACATGCCGAGGGTGGGCGACAGCAGGGTGTTGATGGTGGCATTGACGAACAGTTCATTGGTGTCTTCGATGCCATCGAGCTGGTACCAGATATTTCCGACCGTCACGGAAAGCAACTCGCCGAAATCCTGGGCATAACTCAGGATGATATCGGTTTCGGTCACTTCGCCGGATTTATAGCCTTCGCCGGCATCGCTTTTGATCTGCCAGTTGCTCCAGTAACCCAGCGTCCAGCCATGACTCGAGAGATCGGCTCCGGCCTGGATCACAGGCATGCTGCCACTCAGATTGTGCCCACGCCACAAGTACTTGTCAAACACACCGACATAAACATCGCCTTCCACTTCAATCACTGCGGCGCCGGCCGAAACCGCCAGGGCAACGGAAACCACAGCCGCAACCAGCAAAGAAACGCTCCATCTTTTCATAACAGCTTCCTCCTTGACATGTTCCCGCCCCGGGTGGCCACAACGGCCGCCCGGGCACAGGGAAATCCTCATTGTTTGGAACCGTTCACGTTTTCCTGACCGGGGGCGAACACCGTGCCCAGGCGCACCGTCTGGAAGTCGGGATAGGCCGAGGCGCCGTGTTCGGTATAATCGAGGCCGGCCATTTCCTCTTCCCTTGAAACCCGCATGCCGATGACCAGATCGATAAGTTTGAACATGATCAGGCCGATGCCGAAGGCCCACAGAAAGCATGCGCCGATGCCGGTCAACTGTACGGCGACGGTCTTCAGAGAAAATCCGGCACTGTCGAACAGACCGGCCGCGAGAGTGCCCCAGGCGCCGCACACGCCATGCACGGAAACCGCACCGACAGGATCGTCGACCTTGATTCTGTCGAAAAACAGAACCGAGAACAGTACCAGCACCCCGGCAATGGCACCGATAATGACAGCCGACAGCGGCGTGACATTGGCACAGCCGGCGGTGATGCCGACCAGACCGGCCAGGGCGCCGTTCATGGTCATGCCGATATCGCTCTTGCCATACTTGAGCCAGGTGGCCAGCATGGCCATCGTGGCACCGGCAGCGGCGGCAAGAGTTGTGGTTACGGCGATAAGGGCGATGGAAGTGTCACCGGTAGTGGTGGAGCCTGGATTGAAGCCATACCAGCCGAACCACAGAATAAACACGCCCAAGGCTGCCAGAGGGATATTGTGCCCGGGGATCGGCTTGACCCTTCCGGATTTGTCGTACTTGCCGAGACGCGGTCCGACAACAATGGCCCCGGCCAGAGCCAACCAGCCGCCCATGGAGTGAACCACCGTCGACCCGGCGAAATCGATAAAACCAAGACCTTCCAGCCAGCCGCCGCCGTTGTAGAGACTGCCCCAGGCCCAGGAACCGAAAACGGGGTAGACAAACGCCGACACCAGGGCGGAGTAGGCCAGGTAGGCGCTGAACTTGGTACGCTCGGCAACGGCACCGGAGATAATGGTAGCGGCGGTGGCGGCGAAAACGACCTGGAACAGCCAGAAAGCATAGTTCCAGGCTTCGCCATCACCGCTGGCACCACTGAAGAAAAAGTCGGTGGTGCCGAAGAAACCATTGGTGGCGCCAAACATCAGGCCGAACCCCACCGCCCAGAAGGCGATAGCGCCCACAGAAAAATCCATCAGATTTTTCATCAGAATGTTACAGGCGTTTTTGGCGCGGGTAAAACCAACCTCCACCATGGCAAAACCGGCCTGCATGATGAAAACCATGAAACCGGCAATCATGGTCCAGACGAAATTAAGGTTATTCTGTACCGCATCGGCGGTAAGGGGTGCATCTTCGGCCCACCCCAGGGCCGGCAACGCCAGCAGCAAACCGGCGACCAGTATATTTGCCCGAATCTTCATAACCACTTTCCTCCTTGCTGTCTCGCCAAATGCGGCTTAAAGGGCTTCCGATCCGGTTTCTCCGGTACGGATGCGAACCACCTGTTCGATATCGTAGACGAAAATCTTGCCGTCGCCGATCGTTCCGGTCTGGGCGGCATCCCTGACAATGTTCACCACCTCTCCGACACGATCCGCCGGGATCACCAGTTCCACCTTGATTTTGGGAATAAAGTCGATCTGGTATTCGGCGCCACGGTAAAGTTCGGTATGTCCCTTCTGCCGTCCGAAGCCGCGAACCTCGCTGACCGTCATGCCGCTGATGCCTATGTCGGCCAGGGCCTCTTTGACGTCTTCCAGCTTAAAAGGCTTGATGATGCATTCAATCTTTTTCATGGGTATGTCTCCTTTGACGCCTCCGGCGAAGAGGTATGGGGTGGCGGATTTCCGGAAGACCCGCCACCAGCTGTAACAGGTCGGCATCGCCACACCTGCGCTCCCAAAAAGCATTTTCCCGAAAAATCGCGCGCGCTTGCCTATAGGTATCGCACAGGCCGTACCAAAAACTATTTTTTTGTGATTTCGACATGTTACAGATGTGAACAAACAAAGATGGCTTATTTTTTAAGCAAACTTGGCGAGGGAAACAGTGGCTGATTATTTTTTATCCAGTAGCCTTGCCATCAAAAACACATGCCCCGGCACGGTGCACCACACAAACAAACGGCAGGGGAATCTTGCCCCTGCCGTTTGAAACCACCCTGATTTTCGGAATGTTCTGGTAAAAAAACAAAATTTTCAGTTTTTATCGTTCTTCTCTTCGTTTTTTCCAAAACTCCTCAGCGTTTCGACCATCTGCAGCAGACGTTCGTTCACCATGAAATTCATGGTTCCCTCGGGCCAGCTGCCGTCTGCCTGCCTCTGGCCGGCAGGAATTCCTGTCAGGATTTCAAGACCGTCGTCGATATGATCAACGGCCCACACATGAAAGTTTC
>NZ_JBFWJQ010000041.1:0-21091 GCF_050253115.1 Syntrophotalea sp. | reverse complement strand
GGGCATCTGGTCGACATCTTCTTTTTTGATTCCTGCGAGGAAGTGCTTATCCGGCGCTATTCAGAAACCCGGCGGCGCCATCCCCTGTCCCGGAAACAGGGAATCGCCGAGTCGATCCGTCAGGAGAGGGCGCTGTTGTCCGGCATCATGGATCTTGCCACGGAAATTATCGATACATCCTGGTTGACCCCCCATCAACTGCGTGCCAAGGTTGTGCAGATGGTGGCCGGCGATCAGAAGGGGATTCCGCTGGCAGTTCTTGTGCAGTCCTTCGGTTTCCGTTATGGCATTCCTCCCGGCTCCGATCTTGTCATGGACGTGCGTTTTTTGCCCAACCCTCATTTCGTACCTGATCTGCGCCCCTATACGGGGCTTTCTCCAGGCGTCCGGAATTTTGTTCTGGAACAGGATGCATGCCAGGAATTTCTGGGTCGTTTCAGGCACCTTCTCGATTATCTTTTGCCCTGTTACCGTCGGGAAGGTAAAAGTTACCTGACCATCTCTATCGGATGCACCGGAGGGCGGCATCGCAGCGTTGCCATTGCAGAGTATCTGCGGCATGCCATCCACGGCGATAATCTCGTCGTTGAAGGGGTGCACCGCGATGTGGCGAAGGAGTAGGTGACCGTGGTAGGTCTGGTCCTGGCGACACATAGCGGCCTGGCGGGTGAACTTGTCAGGACGGCTGAAATGATTCTCGGACCCTTGTCCCGTATCGCGGTGGTGCATATCGGGCGCGGTGAAGGCCCCGACGAGATTCGCAAACGTTTTCAGCGGGCCATCGAAGAGGCGGGACGGGATGGTGACGGGGTGCTGGTGTTAACGGATATGTTCGGTGGAACGCCTTCCAACATCGGTTTTTCGTTTCTCGAGCAGGGGGTTGTCGATGTGCTCAGTGGCGTGAACCTCCCCATGCTGCTCAGAGCTTCCCAGGAGCGTCCTGGTCGTTCCCTGGGGGAACTTGCGGTGCTCTTGAGGGACTGCGGGCAGCAGAGTATTTTACTGGCAAGCGATATTCTTGCCAGATAGTATCCATGTGGGAAACGAGCCTTTTTTCGTTGCGGCCAGGAAATCAAGGGGTTGCGCGAAGGCGTACATCGGTACGCCGCGCAAGCAAGCCTGCGGATGGACGCCGCCACGGTGGAAAAGGGTCGTTTCCGGATGAAAACCAGATAGCCTTGGCGGATGGTTTGTTTATGAGCTTGGTACTGGCACGTATCGACAATCGACTGATCCACGGTCAGGTTCTTGAAGCCTGGATACCCGACACTCGTGCCAATTGCATCGTTGTCGCCAATAACGAAGTGGCCGCCGAAGATATCCGCAAGCGACTCATGACCGCTTCCGTGCCGCGCGGCATCCAGGTATTGATCGAATCTGTCGAAGAATCGGCAAAATTTGTCGCGTCCCGGGATAACGAGACACTGCGGGTCCTGGTTCTTTTCGCCAGCCCGGCAGATGCCCTGCGGGCCTATCGGCTGGGCCTGCATTTTTCGAAACTCAATCTCGGCAATCTTCATCGGCCCGAAGGTGCGTTTCAGTTGGGATGCACCGTTACCCTGGATCCCGAAGATATTGCAAACCTTTCCGAGCTCGAATCCTGCGGCGTAAAGATCGACTTGCAGTGCGTTCCCTCGGACCGCAAACGAAGCTGGCGCAACGCAATCAAGCTGAAATAAGGCAGGTATGACAATCGGATCTTCCCTCTGCACAGCTGCCGCCGTTTCCCTGCTTGCCGGCCTGGATCGGACTGCGGTATTGCAGCTGATGATTTCCCGGCCAATCGTGGCGGCGCCACTGGCCGGATGGCTGCTTGGTAATGCGGCCATCGGATTGGAAATCGGCGCTTTTCTCGAATTGTTGTGGTTGGGACGGATCCCTGTTGGCGCCTCGATCCCCCCCGACGATACCCAGGTCGCCATCGGCTGTACCTTTCTTGCCATAACCCAGTATCCGGGACCGCCGGTCCCCGCAACGGCGTTTTCCATCCTCTGCTTGCTGGCAGCATTGCCCTTCGGCAGGATCGGCGGTTTTTTTGATCGTCTTGCCCGGCGTCGGAATGAATGTCTGTGGATGCGTGCCCAGCAGGCTCTCGATGAGCAGCGCTATGGGGTGGTGAACTGGCTGCATCTTCAGGGCGCGCTGCATTTCGGAATGGCATCGCTTTTGACATTGGGGGTGGTTCTTCTTGGCGGTTTTGTAGGGCTCAGGGTTTTTACACCTGTTCTTGCCTCCGGGCCGACAGACATCTCCCCGTGGTTACGCATGGCCGTGCCGCTGGCCGGCATCGCGGCTTGTCTCGGCACCGTGAACTTCCGCAAATCCGCGTGCTTTTACGTTTTGAGCTTTATGGTCGTTTACAGTCTGCTGCTGGTTTCGGGATAAGCCATGGCCCTGTCGCGGAAGATTACCGGATGGATCCTCTGGCGGGTTGCGTTGCGCGGCTGGTTTTTGCAAGCCAGTTGGAATTTCGGGCGCATGCAGAACCTGGGGTTTCTTTTCGCCCTGTTTCCCGGCTTGCGCGTCCTTTATCAAGGTGCGGACCTGCAGCGGGTTTGCCGGCGTCATCTTGATTATTTCAATACCCATCCGGTGTTAGCTTTGCCGGTACTTGGCGCCAGTCTGCACCTCGAAGAACGGATAAGCCAGGGACAGGCACCCGAGATGGAGGTGGCGGAGTTCAAGTCCGTTCTGGCTGGCCCCTGCGCCGCCATGGGAGACAGTTTTTTCTGGGGAACACTGCGGCCTTTGGCGGCCAGCATTGCCGTCGGGTTGGCACTTGCCGGTTTTTGGTGGAGTGTCGCGGTTTTTTTGCTTTTGTACAATGCGCCATCCTGCGGTTTGCGGATTTACGGTTTCTGGCAGGGATACCGGAGAGGTTACAGAATTGTCGACAAGCTGCATCGATGGGGTCTGTCGGATCTTGCTTACCGTTTGCGCGCCATTCTGGTCATGGTTCTGGGAGGGGTGTCGGCCTGGATAACCTTTTCTGGACTGGAATCTGTCCGGCAACCCGGCCACTGGGGCTGGCTTGTGGTACCTGTTATGGTTATGGTCGGGTGGCTGGTCCGGCGCGGATTATCCTCGCTTGCGATGCTGACCGGTGTGGTGTTGTTGGTCTGGATTGGATCACATGTATGCGCCAGTGTGGGATTTTGATGGAAAAACAGTCTTTTATTATTGTCAATAAGCTGGGATTGCATGCCAGGGCGGCGGCCCTGTTCGTGAAGACAGCCGCCAGGTTCGAGGCCGAGGTCACGGTCTCCAAGGATGGTGAGGAAGTCAGCGGTAAAAGTATTATGGGGATATTGATGCTTGCGGCGGCCCAGGGGACGCATATCGAGGTTACGACCTCCGGCCCGGATGCCTGCCAGGCCATGGAATCCCTCGGGCAATTGATCCAGGATGGGTTTGGGGAGCAGTGAGATGATGCAGGACGTTTTTCTTGTAGGCATCGGCGCTTCACCGGGCATCGCCATCGGCTCCGCCTATGTGGTGGATCGCAGGCGCATGTCGGCTGTTGAGAGGGCGGTCGAACCCGGCGAACTCGATGCTGAAATCCGATTGTTCGAAAAAGCTCTGCAGCGTTCCCGGCAAGAACTGGAGGACGTCAAAAATCGTGTTGCCGATCCCCATATTGCCGAGCATCTGCATATCATCGACACGCACCTGATGATCCTGAAGGATCCCATGCTGGTCGATGAAACCATCGCTGTTATCCGCAGGAACCGGATCAATGCCGAGGGCGCCCTGCTGAGGGTTCTTGGGAAGTTTCGCGCCGTTTTCGATACCATTGACGACGAATACCTCCGGGAACGCCGCTCCGACATCGATTCGGTGGGGGAGCGCGTTCTTCGCAATCTGGTAGGCGTTTCTCAGCAATCCCTGGCCGACATCGAGCGTAAATCCGTTATCGTGGCCCACGATATTTCGCCCACCGACACGATGCAGATGGACAAGGCGCGGATTATCGGTTTTGTCACGGACCTGGGGGGCAGAACCTCCCATACGACGATTCTCGCCCGTTCCCTTGGAATCCCCGCGGTGGTCGGACTCGAAAATGTCACTTCCCGCGTGCGGGAGGGCATGCCTGTCATTATTGACGGCAGCACCGGAACGGTGGTGCTCAACCCCTCCCATGACACCTTCCGTGAGTACCTTGAAAAGAAGCGGTTTTATGAATACCAGGCCGAGGAACTGACTTATTTCCGGGGACTTGAAGCCGTTACCCTGGACGGTCACCGAGTGGTGCTGCGCAGCAATATCGAAATTGCGGAGGAGGTGCCGATTGCCCTGCGCGAAGGGGCGCAGGGTGTGGGGTTGTTCCGTACCGAATTTCTTTACATGAAGCGCAATCATGTGCCATCCGAAGAAGAACAACTGAGCGCTTACCGACAGATCATCGAAAGCATGGCCCCGCACCCGGTGACCATTCGCACCCTGGATGTCGGAGGCGACAAACTGGTTTCCGGCATCGATCTTTCCGACGAAGCGAATCCGGCCATGGGGTTGCGCGCGATCCGCTTTTCCCTGAAAGAAAAGAATCTGTTCAAGGTCCAGTTGCGGGCCATCCTCAGGGCTTCCGCGTTTGGCAATGCGCGCATCCTGTTCCCCATGATTACCGGCGTGGCGGAGATAAAAAGCTGCAAGTGCCTGCTTCAGGAAATCAGGCAGGAGTTGGTCGCGGAAGGGCATGCTTTCGACCCTGACATCGAGATCGGCATCATGATCGAGACCCCCGCAGCGGCCCTGGTCACCGAATTGCTGGCTCGTGAAGTCGATTTTCTTTCCGTGGGAACCAACGATCTGATTCAGTACTGTCTGGCCGTGGATCGCGGCAACGAACATGTGGCCTATCTTTTCGAACCCCTGCATCCAGCCATTTTGCGGACTCTGCGGATGATCTGTGATGCGGCAAAACAGGCAGGCGTCATGGTCGGTATCTGTGGCGAAATGGCCGGCGACCCCCTCTATGCGCTGGTTTTGCTCGGTCTCGGTTTTGATGAATGGTCCATGAATGCCCCCTATATCTCCCAGGTCAAGCGGATCATACGTCAGGTTCACCGACCCGAGGCCGAGAGGCTTGTCGAAGAACTGTTCGAACTGGGGTCGGCTCCCGAGGCAGCCCGTCGTCTCGCAGGAGAAATGAACAAACGGTTCCCCTCGCTTTTCAGCCACCCGACCGCAGTTGGCGGCGAATGATACAGCGTAAAAGCTTGACAGGTCCCACGTCGCTACTTAAGATTCAGCATTCTTCAAAATACTTACCAGGAGGGCTTTCTCATGCCTATGACCGATTTTCTTTTTACCTCCGAATCCGTAAGCGAAGGGCACCCCGACAAGGTGGCCGACCAGGTATCCGACGCGATTCTTGATGCCATCCTCGCTCAGGATCCGCACAGCCGTGTCGCCTGTGAAACGATGGTTACCACGGGGATGGCCATTGTCGCCGGAGAAATTACCACCAACGCTGTCGTCAACTATCCCAATGTGGTCCGTGACGTTATCCGGGACATCGGCTACAACGATTCCGCCATGGGTTTCGACTGGGAAACCTGCGCGGTGCTGACGTCCATCGATCGCCAGTCCCCGGATATTTCCCAGGGCGTTACCGAAGGGCAGGGGCTCTACAAGGAGCAGGGCGCCGGCGACCAGGGGCTGATGTTCGGTTATGCCTGCGACGAAACGTCCGTGCTGATGCCGATGCCCATTACCTATGCCCATCAATTGACACAACGCATGGCCGATGTTCGCAAGGGCGGAATGCTGACTTTTTTGCGTCCGGACAGCAAATCCCAGGTGTCGGTTCAGTATATCAACGACAAGCCGGTAAGAGTCGATGCGGTGGTGGTCTCTTCCCAGCATGAACCGGATGTGTCTTACGAGACGTTGCGCGAGGCACTGATCGAAGAAGTTATCAAAAAAGTCATTCCGGTTGAGATGCTCGATGAGAACACCAAGTTTTACGTCAACCCGACAGGCCGGTTCGTCGTCGGCGGTCCGCAGGGCGACTGCGGTCTGACGGGCCGGAAAATCATCGTCGATACCTATGGTGGTCAGGGATCCCATGGCGGCGGGGCCTTTTCCGGCAAGGATCCCTCCAAGGTCGATCGCAGCGCCTCCTATATGGCGCGCTACATTGCCAAAAATGTCGTGGCCGCAAAACTGGCACGCAAGTGTGAAGTTCAGATTGCCTACGCCATTGGCGTGGCCGAACCTGTTTCCATCATGGTCAACACCTTCGGTACCGGTGTGCTGCCGTCCAACGATATTGCCCGCATCGTGCGCGAAGAGTTCGACATGCGCCCGGCCGCCATCATTCGCAGTCTCGACCTGCTGCGCCCCATTTATCGCAAAACCGCTGCCTATGGACACTTCGGGCGGGAATTGCCGGATTTCACCTGGGAGCGCATCGACCGGGTCGATTCCCTGCGTGAACGCGCCGGGTTCTGATCCTTCCGACAAAAAAGCGAGCCTTGCGGTTCGCTTTTTTGTATTGGACGGTTTGCGGTGCTGTCTGCATTGCTGTTGTCGGTTTGCCGAGCCCAGGTGACGACCATGACCTGATTTATGTGCTAATATAGCTTTAATTCAGATCGTGCGGATAAATGAAAAGTGCTCAGTTCTGCAAGAATGCAATCGTTTGACGGAACGGAACCAGACACGCATCTGCTAACGGAAAGGTGGACGATCATGAAAATTACCGGTTCGATGTTATCTCTGGCGCTGTTGGCGGTACTGCAGGCGGGGTGCTCGGCCTATCGCAGTCAGGAAGTGCCGTTCCGGGCTCCATCAAGCTACGCAAACATGCAAGTGGTTTCCGGAGCGCAACTGGCATCCAGGGCGTTTGTCGATAAATCCGAGGCAATCAGCGCGTTCGGCTTCGACATCCGCAGTGCCGGGCTGCTGCCGGTCCAGGTGGTTTTCGACAATCAGGGTGAACAGGCATTGACCGTGGTTCCCGAGCAATCTTTCCTGATCGATAGCACTGGCAGCCTGTGGAATCTGCTCGACAGCCGCACCGCCTATATGCGTATCGAACAGAGTTCGGAATATGCACGGATTGCAAAGGGCGGCGGCAAGGGAGCCATGCTCGGTGCAGCCGGGGGAGCGGTGCTTGGTGCCGCCATTGGCATTCTCAGCGGTGAAAACGTCGGTTCCGCCCTGTTCAAGGGGGCGGCCGTGGGCGGCGCTGGCGGAGCGGTTGTCGGTGGCACCCAGGGTGCCGGCGACGATGAGGCAGGCCGGCAGATAGCCAGGGATCTGGCCAACAAATCCCTGATTAACGAGGCTATCCAGCCAGGCAGTCTCGCTCAGGGCTTTCTGTTCTTCCCCGGTGAGGCCGAGTCAGCCGCTCAACTGCGTCTGCAGGTCCGCGAAGTTGCTACGGGAAAAGTGCATACCGTGGTGATGCCACTGCAGTAAAGGGGTATCCGGGTTGTCCTGGGGCGGTTCCCTTCGGGGGGCCGCCTTTTTTCTTGCCTTGTGGTGCGAAATTCGCTATATCAAAACATATTGATATAGTCCGACAGGGATTCTTGATATATGTTTTCGACATTCAAAGCCTTGGCCGATCCAACCCGCTTGCGTCTGCTGGCGGTTCTCGTTCACGGCGAGTTTACCGTTCAGGAACTGACCGGCATTCTCGGGACCGGACAATCCAGGGTTTCGCATCACCTCAAAATACTTACGGATGCCGGGTTGCTGTCGGTGAAAAGGCAAGGCACCTGGGGATACTACCGTCTGGACGGGGATAACCCGTTTTTTCATGCCATTCGTTCCGTGGTCGAGGCCAGGCTTCGAAAGGAAACCGCCCCGGGTGACAAGGAGCGTATGCTGGCGACTCTGGAGAAGAGGCGGCACAGAAGCCGGGATTTTTTCGACAGACATGCGCGGCAGTGGGACAATCTGGTGCGCAACCTTCTGCCGATGGCGGATTACGAAAAGGAACTGCTGGCTTGCATACCCCGGGTGTCCGTTGTCCTTGAAGTTGGCGTCGGAACCGGCAATCTTCTGGCCGGCCTGCGCGGCCGCGCAGCGAAGGTGATCGGGGTGGATCATTCTTCGCGGATGCTCGAACTGGCCCGCCAAAGAGTTGCCGAGGCGGGACTTGACGGCGTCGAGTTGCGCCTGGGAGAAATGCGCCATCTGCCGGTAGCGGATGGCGCGGCTCAGTGGATTGTGCTTAACATGGTGCTGCACCACGCCCCCCACCCGCAACAGGTGTTTTACGAACTGGCCCGGGTGCTACCGGACGGCGGCGGCATCAGTATTGCCGACCTGTGCCGTCATGATCAGGATTGGGTCAGAGAGCAAATGGCGGACCAATGGCTCGGTTTCGAACGGCAGGAACTGGAAACATGGCTGGCTGCTGCTGGTTTTGAGCCGGTTTTTTTTAATCGGGTGTCCGGAAATGTCAATGAACAGGACACCCTGTTGCTTTCCGCGGTCAAGATACGACAGGGTATGGAGACACACACTTAAATATTGCATGGCCTGGGCGTTGTTTAATTTCTGAAAGGGAGAACGTTATGAAAGAGCAACCATTGTCGAGCGGTTATATCGTCAGGGATATCAGCCTGGCCGAATGGGGCCGACGTGAAATACGCATGGCGGAAGCCGAGATGCCCGGACTCATGGCCATCCGTGAAGAATACCGGGACAGCAGGCCTCTTGCCGGCGCGCGCATAACCGGGTCTTTACACATGACCATTCAGACCGCGGTTCTGATCGAAACGCTGGCGGCCCTCGGTGCTGAGCTGCGCTGGGCCAGTTGCAATATTTTCTCGACCCAGGATCACGCCGCGGCCGCCATTGCCGCAGCGGGCATTCCGGTTTTTGCCTACAAGGGCGAATCTCTGGAAGAATACTGGGAGTACACTTTTAAAGCGCTGGCCCATGATCAAGGGCCGCAACTGATTGTTGATGACGGTGGTGATGCCACCCTGCTGATTCATCGTGGAGTGGCGCGGGAGCGGGAGTTTGCCCGTACCGGCAAGATTCCTGAAATCTCCTGCGAAAATAAGGAGTTGAGCATCGTGGACACGCTGCTGAACCGGCAGCTGCTTTGCGACGCCGAATATTGGCAGCACATGGCATCCGGATTGATGGGAGTCAGCGAGGAAACCACGACCGGCGTGCATCGCCTCTATCAGATGGCCCGTAACGGCGAATTACTGTTTCCGGCCTTTAACGTCAACGATTCTGTCACCAAAAGCAAATTTGATAATTTGTATGGTTGTCGCGAATCGCTGATCGACGGCATCAAGCGCGCCACCGATGTGATGATTGCGGGCAAGAAGTGTGTCGTGCTCGGATACGGAGATGTCGGCAAAGGCTGTGCCCAGGCATTTCGCGGCATGGGGGCTCTGGTGTCCGTCACGGAAATCGACCCGATCTGTGCACTTCAGGCCGCAATGGAAGGTTTTTCCGTCGTCGAGATGGACGATGCCTGCCACTGGGGGGATGTCTTCGTCACCACCACCGGCAATGTGGACGTCATCACCCGCAGTCATATGGATGCCATGAAAAACGAGGCGATTGTCTGCAATATCGGACATTTCGATTCGGAAATTCAGGTCGATGCATTGTACGATGATCCGCAGCTCAAGGTGCATGAAGTCAAGCCCCAGGTCGATCAGGTGGAGTGGCCCGACGGCAAGCGCGTAACGGTACTGGCACGGGGGCGGCTGGTGAATCTTGGGTGCGCGACAGGGCACCCGTCCTTTGTCATGTCCAATTCCTTTACCAATCAGGTGTTGGCCCAGATCGAGCTGTGGCAGAACGCTCGCCACTATGAGAACCGTGTTTATGTGCTGCCAAAACAGCTGGATGAAAAGGTCGCCCGGCTGCATCTGGCCCAGCTTGGGGTAAAGCTGACCCGTTTGACCCCGAAGCAGGCCGCTTACCTCGGGGTGGATGCGGACGGGCCCTTCAAGCCTGATCACTACCGTTACTGACCCCGTCGTTTCAAAGGGTAAAAAAATGGCGTCCGTTTGGGACGCCATTTTTTTGCAAAGGACTTCGAGGCCAGCGCGTAGAGGCAAAAGATCGGGTCAGGCATCCCCCTGCAGGAACAGCCAGGCGGCGACCATCAGAAACAGGATGTTGGCACCCCACGCCGCCACCAGCGGGGAAAAGGTTCCGGTGTATCCGAAGGCCAGCAGCGCGGCGTGCATGATGAAATAGATTGCACCGATACCGATGCTGAGGGCAATCCCCGAGGCGAGGCTGACACCCCGGCCCTTGCGGATGGCAAAAGGAATGCCGAGAAACGCCATGACAAGACAGGCGAACGGCGAGGCAATGCGGGCGTGCATGTCGACATGGAAACGGGTCGAATTATAGCCTTCCTGTTGCAATTTGTTCGCGAGGCGCTTCAATTCGCTGATGGACAGATCCTCGTTGCGCTTGCTGCCGGGCACCTTGAAATCTTCGGGGGTGACAGGCAGGGCCATGGCTTTTTCGGGGAAACGCTGCTCGGTCAGCAGGCTGCCGCTGTCCGGATCGAACGTGCGGCCAACGACATCTCGGCAGCGCCACAGGTTTCCGGCAAAGGTGGCGCCGGCGGCATCGAGGCGTTCGCGCACGCGAAATCCGTCGTCGAAGGACAGCATGGTGATGCCTTCCAGGGTTTGCCGGTCGGGGTTGGCCGCGCGAATATTGAGAATGTTTTTTTGATGTCGCAACCAGATTCTGTCTCGCTTATAGGTCACCGAAGGCCCGCCTTTGACTTCGGTGGCCAGAACGTGACGCGCCTGTTTCACCGTATCGGGTACCACGAACTCGTTGGCGGTGAGGAGGATCAGAGAGAACAGCAGTCCCATGCGCAGCAGGGGGGCGGAAATCGCCGCCAGGCTGAAGCCACCGGCGTGCATGGCGGTGAGTTCCCCGTTGCGCGCCATTCCGCCAAGGGTCATAAAGACCGCCATCAGGCATGCCAGTGGGGTAACCTGGGTGATGATAAGCGGCATTTTGTTAAGAAAATAGGCCAGATACAGGGAAGCCGAAGCACCGTGCTCGATGAAATTGTCGACCCTTTCAAAAAAATCGATGAGCAGGTACAGGCCGACGAAGGTCGCCAGGGCCAGCGCGAACAACCGGAAAAAGGATCGCAGGATATAGCGGTTGATGATAAGCATGGTCACCTTTTCCATAAACGGCGGCACAGGTACTCCGTCCATCGACGGCCGGCCTGCACCAGGGGCAGGGGCCTTTCCATGGCCGCGGCTTTGAGTATGGAGAGGCCGACCGCCAGAAAAACCAGGTTGGGCATCCAGATGATAAAACTGGGTTGTCCGCTTTCCACCACCAGGGTGTTGGCCAGGGACAACAGCAGATAATAGCCGAGAAAAACCAGCAGGCCGATGGCAAAGCCACTGCCGCGGCCGGAACGTACCGGTTGAATGCCCAGAGGAATGCCGATCAGCACAAAAACAAGAGGTGCAACAGGCAGCGCCAGGCGCCACTGATATTCGGCGGACAGTTCACGGTATCGCTCCGTGTCGCGGTCGGCAACCGGGGTGGCATGCAGTTCATGGCGCAGTTCATCAAGGAACATGGTCTTTCTGCGTTTGCGTGGTTTGTTGACGGAAGCGGAATCCTGTCCGAGATCCAGGCTCAGGTCGTATTGATGGAAGCCGACGACTTGAAAGGCATTCGCCGAACCGCCACCTTGCCGCTGAATGGTACCCCCCTCCAGATGCAATGTCATTGTCAGGGTACTGGGACTGGACACGATGTGTCCGCTGCTGGCCAGAATTATCGCCGGCAAGGTGTTCTTGCGTTCGTCGGAGATAAATACCCCCTGCATGGCGCCGGAGCGCTCGTCGATATCGTTGGCGTAAATGACGATACCCTCGAATTCGTCGTTGAAGACCTGCGGTTCAATTCCGATGTTGGCGCGATTGCTGGCAATGTCGAACAGCTTCTGTTTGAAAAATTGTTCACTGGCCGGACGCACGGTGGTGGTCAGAAGTGCTGTCGCCAGGCTGACCGCCAGAGCGAGGGCGGCAAGGGGTTTTGCTATCTGGTAAAGACTGGTACCGCTGGCTTTCAGCGCAAGGATTTCCAGGTCGGAAGACATGCGGCCGAGGCCGGCCATGATGCCGAGCAAAAAGGACAGCGGCAGCGTAAGAACCAGAAAGCTCGGCAGCAACGAGGCAAACAGCAGCAGGATATCCATCAACGGTACGCCCTTGTTGACCACAAGTTCGACCAGTTTCAGGATCCGTCCCATGAGCAGGACAAGCGTAAAGACCGTCAGACCCAGGAACATGGGGACCAGGGTTTCCCGCAGCAGATAGCGATAAATGCGATGTGTAGACATAGCCCGGCATAGTAATACAGTCCCCCTGCTTTGTAAACAAGGCTTGCCTTGCGCCTTGCGCCGTCGGATCCCTGCGGCGCATGACGTCGGCAGGGAATGGTTGCCGTGGTTCAGTGAGTCGATTTTCTCCTTGCTAAGCCGGTACGTCCATGGTAAATACACGTGTTCACATCACGCACGCGTTCTGACCATCGGCGACGGTGCCCGACCGAATGAGTCCGGCGGGCTTCGCCAGGGGCGAGGGGCGCGGAGGCAAACCATTATCAAGGAGAAAAACATGGCTCAAATCAGTATGAAACAACTGCTCGAGGCGGGGGTGCACTTCGGCCACCAGACCAAACGCTGGAACCCCAAAATGAAGCCTTATATCTTCGGGGCCCGCAACGGTATCTACATTATCGACCTGCAAAAGACCGTACGCTATTTCAAGTCGGCCTACCAGTTCGTGCGTGAGACGGTTCAGAATGGGGAGAAAATCCTCTTCGTCGGCACCAAAAAGCAGGCCCAGGAAGCCATCCGCGAGGAAACTGAGCGCGCAGGTCAGTTTTTTATCGACAGCCGCTGGCTTGGTGGCATGCTGACCAACTTTTCCACGATCAAAAAAAGCATCGAGCGTTTGAAGAAAATCGAAATCATGTCGCAGGACGGCACCTATGAGCTGCTCACCAAAAAGGAAGCTCTGGGTCTGGAGCGCGAGCGTGAAAAACTCGAAAAAACCCTTGGCGGCATCAAGGGCATGAATAAATTGCCCGGTGCCATTTTTGTCATCGATCCCAAAAAGGAAACCATTGCCGTTAAGGAAGCGCGGAAGCTTGGTATCCCGGTGGTCGCGGTGGTCGATACCAACTGTGACCCCGACGATATCGACTATCTGATTCCTGGTAACGATGATGCCATCCGCGCCATTCGTCTGTTTGCTGCCAAGATGGCCGATGCCTGCCTCGAAGGGGCTCAGGCCCGTGAAGCCGCCTTGCGTGCCGATACCGACAAGGCTGCAGAGGAAGCCAGTGAAGAACCCGCGGTAGCCGAGGCGGCCACCGAGGCCGCTGCGGATGCTGAAAAAGCATAATCCGTCAATATCGCTGAAGTTCGCAACAGGCGGTCCGGGAAACCGACCGCCTTTTTGCTGAATGTATCACGGAAGCTCCCTTGCGCGGGGGTTTTCAAGAATCAATGAGGGGAGATAGTCATGAAAATCACTGCATCGATGGTTTCCGAGCTGCGCACCAAGACCGGTGCCGGGATGATGGACTGCAAGAAGGCACTGGCCGAAGCCGACGGAAATATGGAAGAAGCCGTTGATATTCTGCGTAAAAAAGGTCTGTCCGCCGCTGCCAAAAAGGCTGATCGCGCGGCTGCCGAAGGGCTGGTAGCCGGTGTTGCCGAGGGCCGCTGCGGCGTGTTGGTGGAAGTTAACGCCGAGACTGACTTTGTGGCCAAAAACGCTAACTTTCAGGCGTTTACCAATGGGGTGGCTGCGGTAGTTCTCTCCTCCAGACCCGCTGATCTGGATGCGCTCAAGGCTCAACCCTTCCCCGGAACCGGACGCACTATCGCCGAGGAGCAGACGCACCAGGTGGCGACTATCGGCGAGAATATCAATCTGCGGCGTTTCGTCTGTTTTGAAACCAGTCAAGGTGTCGTCTCCTGTTATATTCATGGGGTAGGCAAAATTGGTGTACTGGTCGAGTTGGAGACTTCCGCCGAGAACGATGATCGTGTCGCCAACCTTGGCCGCAATCTTGCCATGCATACCGCTGCCGCGAACCCTCCCTATCTGTGCCGTGAAGATGTACCGGCCGAGGTGGTGGAAAAGGAAAAAGAGATCATGCGCGTCAAAGCCATCGACAGCGGCAAGCCTGAAAATATTGTCGAGAAAATCATCACCGGGCAGATCAATAAATACTTCGGGGAAGTCTGCCTGCTGGAACAGGCCTACGTTATCGATCCCGATCTGACGGTGACAAAGGTGGTGAGCAACTTAGGCAAGGAAATCGGCGCCGACGTTCGGCTGACCCGTTTTGCCCGTTTCCAGCTTGGCGAAGGGGTCGAAAAACGCTCCGACGATTTCGCTGCCGAAGTCGCCTCCATGACCAAATAAAGTGACGTCTGCTATGGAAGGCCAACAACCTGTTTATAAGCGGATTCTTCTGAAACTGAGTGGCGAAGCCCTGGCGGGTAACCAGGGCTTCGGCATCGATCCCCAGGTCATTTCCGGCATTGCGGGTGAGATCAGGGAGGTTCTCGGCCTCGGTGTGGAGGTAGCCGTAGTGATCGGCGGGGGCAACATTTTTCGCGGCATGGCAGCGGCGGCCGGCGGGATGGATCGTGCCGGGGCCGATTATATGGGGATGCTCGCGACGATAATGAACAGCCTCGCGCTGCAGGATGCCCTCGAGCAGGTCGGGGTTGTCACCCGGGTGCAGACCGCCATCGAAATGCGCGAAGTCGCCGAGCCCTATATCCGCCGGCGCGCTATCCGGCATCTGGAAAAAGGCCGGGTGGTTATTTTCGGCGGCGGCACCGGCAATCCTTTCTTTACCACCGACACGGCTGCCAGTCTGCGCGCCATGGAAATCGGAGCCGATGTCATCCTCAAGGCTACCAAGGTTGATGGCGTGTACAGCGCCGACCCCTGTCAGGACAAAAGCGCGGTCAAGTACGACCGCCTGACCTACCTTGATGTTCTGCAAAAGGGTCTCAAAGTCATGGATGCCACGGCCACCTCGCTGTGTATGGATAATGATCTGCCTATCGTGGTTTTCCAATTGTCCCGCCCGGGGAATATCCAGAAGGTGGTTCTCGGAGAGGGGATTGGCACCATTGTCAAAGGAGAATGAATTCCATGTATAACGATGTCATCAAGAAAGCTCGCAGCGGCATGGACAAGGCAGTGGATGCCTTGAAAAAGGACATGACCAAAGTACGCACGGGCAGGGCCTCGACCGCTCTGCTGGATGATGTCATGGTCGATTATTACGGCACGCCGACGCCACTGAACCAGGTCGGTACCCTGGCTGTTCCCGAGCCCCGCATGATTACCATTCAGCCCTGGGAGAAAAAACTCCTTTCCGAAATTGAAAAAGCCATATTCAAGGCTGACCTCGGCCTTAATCCCTCTTCGGACGGACAGATTATCCGTATAGCGATACCGCCCATGACCGAAGAGCGACGCAAGGAAATGGGCAAGGTGGTACGGAAGATGGGCGAAGATGCCAAGGTTGCCGTGCGCGGTGCCCGCCGCGAAGCCAACGATGGCATGAAAAAGCTGGAAAAAGGCAAGGAAATCAGTGCCGATGATTTGAAACGCGGCGAGAAAGAGATTCAGGATCTTACCGACTCTTTTGTGGCAAGGATCGATGAACTTGTTGTCGCCAAGGAAAAGGAAATCATGGAGATCTGAGGTGCGCACAGATTCCTGTGCCCGCATCGGGTGTCTGGCCAATCCGTGATCTGTCCCGGCCTGGCACATATCTACAGGTAAACCGAGGGACGTCGGTGGTGGCGTCCCTTTTTTATATCAGCAGCTTCAACGGATGCCGTCTTGCCGGTAAAAAACCGTTGTGTTAATGTTCTAACCTTTCGAAGTATCGTCGTTTGCCATGGGGTGGTGTTGAATGCGAATACCCGAACATCTCGCCATAATCATGGATGGCAATGGCCGCTGGGCCGAGCAGCGAAACTTGCCCCGCATGCTTGGTCATCATCATGGAGTCGAAACCGCCAAGGTCATCATTGAGGAATGTCGTCGGCTACGGGTTCCGTATCTGACGCTCTACGCTTTCAGTTCCGAAAACTGGGGCCGTCCGGATGAAGAAGTCGATGCTCTGATGAGCCTGCTCAACACTTTTCTCGAAAGAGAACTGCAGTCCCTCCTTACCCATCGTATCCGTCTGAATGTCATCGGCTCCATTCGTCGTTTGCCCGCGCCGGTCCGGGAAACCCTCGTGCAGACCATGGAGCGCACTGCCAGCAATCGGGATATGGTGCTGACACTGGCCTTGTCTTATGGCGCCCGGGACGAAATTGTCGAAGCGGCCAGGATGCTTGCGCATGACGCCGTGGCCGGGCTCCTCGATCCTTCTGAAATCGATGAAAAGACATTTTCAAATGCATTGCAGACCGCGGACATGCCCGATCCGGACTTTTTAATCCGTACCAGCGGCGAGATGCGTATCAGTAACTTTCTGTTGTGGCAGTTGGCTTATGCCGAAATCTATGTCACGCCGGTTCTGTGGCCTGATTTTGGCGTTGTCGATCTGCACCAGGCGCTGGCTGAATTCGGGCGCAGAGAACGACGCTACGGCCTGACAGGTGGACAGTTGCAACATGAAACCAGGGAATGAAGGAGGCTGCCATTAAAACCCGGATTCTGACCGCGTGCATTGTATTGCCGCTGCTTATCGCCTTTATTCTGTGGACACCTTTCTGGGGCTTTTTCGGGTTTGTCGGCCTCGTGTGCGGCTGGGGACTTTTAGAATTTTTCGCCATGGCTTACGCTCGGCGTCGATTTGGCGAAACGCTTCTGGGCCTGGCTCTTGGGCTGGCTCTTATGGTTTTTGCGGCTTTGGGCTGGCATGCAGCTTTTATCGGCTGTCTGACCGCATCCCTGTTCGGGGTTGCCTGCTGTTTCCTTATACGCCACGGAAATATGCAAACCGTCGCGGGAGAGTTGTCTCTGCTGCTGTTCGGCGTGCTTTATGTGAGTTTGCCGCTGGCGCATCTGGCCATGCTGCGTGGTTTGCCCCACGGTGTCCGTTGGATTTTTCTGGTTTTGCTGATGGTGATGCTGAACGATACCTGCGCCTATTTTACCGGCAGCTTTTTGGGGCGGCACAAATTGTATCCCAGTGTCAGCCCCAACAAGAGCGTCGAGGGCGCCATTGGCGGCCTCGCCGGCAGCATTCTCGCCGCGGGTATTGCGCATCTGACATTTGTCCCCTGGCCTGGCCTCGGGTTTTTGTTGTTGTTGGGGTTGGTGGCTGGCGCCGTGGCCGAACTCGGAGATCTGTTTGAATCACTACTGAAGCGCTCTTTCGGGGTCAAGGATTCCGGTTCGATGATTCCGGGGCATGGCGGTATTCTGGACCGCCTTGACAGTCTGCTGTTCGTTTTTCCTTTAACATATTATTTTGCCCTGACCTTTCAGGGCTAGAGGGGACTATGGCTTCCGTGAAGAAACTCGGTATCCTCGGTTCTACTGGATCCATCGGTGTCAGTACGCTGGAAATAGTTGCTGATTTTCCTGATCAGTTCGAGGTTGTAACCCTTACTGCCGGCAACAATCTCACGCGTCTGGAGGAGCAGATCCGACGTTTTCGCCCGAAAATGGTCGCGGTTATTTCTCCGGAGGGAGCTGAAACGCTGCGCCGGCGTCTCGGCGCCGATGCACCGGAGATTCTCTCCGGCGTCGAGGGGCTGGTGGCCTGTGCCTGTGATCCCGATATCGACATGATCGTATCCGCCATCGTTGGCGCCGCAGGACTTGTGCCGACCATGGCCGCAATCGAATCGGGAAAGGATGTCGCTCTGGCCAACAAGGAAACCCTGGTGACCGCCGGGCCGCTGGTCACCGCGGCGGTCAAGCGCCTCGGTGTGCGCCTGTTTCCCGTGGATAGCGAACATTCGGCTATTTTCCAGTCCATGGAAGGACATCGAATGGATAACGTGCGGCGTCTTATCCTGACGGCATCCGGGGGACCGTTCCGCAATCGCCCGCTGGCCGAGATGCGCTGCGTGACGCCTGCCGACGCTCTTGCTCATCCCAATTGGAGCATGGGCCGTAAAATCTCCATCGATTCCGCGACCATGATGAACAAAGGGCTCGAAGTGATCGAGGCACGGTGGCTGTTCGACGTTTTGCCGGAACGTATCGCCGTCCACATTCACCCGCAAAGCATTGTCCATTCATTGGTCGAATATATCGATGGGGCGGTGATCGCCCAGTTGGGCATCCCCGATATGAAGACACCCATTGCCTATGCCTTGTCTCATCCTCACCGCCTGCCCCTCAATCTGCCGCCGCTCGATCTGTGCGGCCTGCGGAATCTCACCTTCGACGAACCGGATCTGGAACGGTTTCCCTGTCTGGGTCTCGCTTATGAAGCTCTGGCCATGGGGGGGACGGCCCCAGCGGTGCTCAATGCGGCCAATGAGGTGGCGGTCGAGGCATTTTTAAATGGGGAAATTCCGTTCCTCGAAATCGCCAGCGTGATCCGTGCCACACTGGCTGGGCATGAGGTAAAGAACCTGGAGCACATAGACGAAGTTTTGCGGGCCGATCTCTGGGCCCGCAAGCAGGCCCGCCAGGTTGCGGTCAAAATCGCTGGAGGGGGGCAGGCATGCTGAAAATCGCTGGCGGTATTCTGATGCTCGGGATACTGGTGTTCGTTCACGAACTGGGACATTTTCTCGTTGCCAAATGCTGCCGTGTCAAGGTTCTCAAGTTTTCTCTCGGGTTTGGACCCAAACTGTTTTCCCGGACATGGGGCGAAACGGAATACAAGATCTGCCTGATCCCCCTTGGCGGATATGTGCAGATGCTTGGCGAAGGTGCTGAGGATGAGCAGCAGCCGGTAACCGAGGCGGACAGGTCGCGTTCCTTTGCGGAAAAGCCGGTGTTGCAGAGACTGGCCATCGTTGCCGCCGGGCCGGCCATGAATTTGGCTTTGCCTTTTTTATTTCTGCCGCTGGCTTACTTTCTCGGCATGGACCAGCCGAAGTTTCTGGACCGGCCTGCTTGTGTCGGATATGTGGTCGGAGAAAGCTTTGCCGCCCGGGCGGGATTCCAGACCAGTGATTGTATTTTTCAGGTTGACGGGACCGAGACCGTCAGTTGGGCGGAAACTGAAAAGCAGCTGCTGTCCCATGCCGGCAGGGAAATGTCCCTGTTGATAAAGCGGGATGCCGAAATTCTGGAGTTGCTGTTGCCGCCGGAAGCCCCTGTCGCCGAAGGCATGCAGGGCATCGGGCTTATGCCGCAGCAGTCCGCCGTGATTGGATTTCTTGATCCGGGAACCCCTGCCGCGCTTGCCGGGTTGCAGCCGGGAGATCGCATCGTTGCCATCGACGGCACGGAGGTCATGTCCTGGTACGATATTCATACGCTTGTGCAGGCGGGAGAAGGGCGTGCTCTTTCCGTTACCGTGATGCGCGCCGGCAGGCAGTCGATTCTTAATATTACCCCTGAGCTCAAAGGTGAAAACGAAGCCGGACAACCACGGTACATAATTGGCGTGGGGCCCCAAGTTGAAGCTGAATTCAAACGTTACGCCTTTGCGGATGCCGTCGGCGAGGGCTTTGCGCGGGGGGCCGAACTGGTCGATCTGACCCTGCTGTTTCTGCGTAAATTGTTTGCAGGGCATATTTCGGCCCAGAATATCGGTGGCCCCATCATGGTGGTGCAGATGGCCGGCGCCGTCGCCGAAGAGGTCGATGTAGCCAAAATCCTGTCGATGCTCGCTTTTTTGAGCGTGCAGCTGGGAATTCTCAATCTTCTTCCGGTTCCCATTCTGGATGGCGGGCATCTGCTGTTCGGACTGGTTGAGCTTGTGCGCCGTAAGCCCCTGTCGGAGCAGGCCCGTGAGGTGGCTCAGCAGATCGGCCTCGCCATGATTGTCCTGCTGATGGCGTGGGCATTTTACAACGACATCATGCGCATCCTGCGCCTGCAATTCGGGGGCTAGGATGTCGGAGCTGATTCTTACCGTCGATACTTCCACGCCGGCCGGCAGCGTGGCGCTGAGCCGTGGAGAAGAATTGCTTGGCGAGGTGCTGCTGCATTTACGGGGTACTCACACCGACCGCATTCTGGGGTCGATGAACTGGATGCTGGCGGAGGCGGGTTTCAAGCCGAGTGACATGGATGCTTTCGGGGTGGTTGTCGGGCCCGGCTCCTTTACCGGCCTGCGCGTCGGAGTCGGCACGGTCAAGGGGCTGGCTTATGCTTGCGGGGTTCCGGTGGTCGGCGTTTCTTCCCTGGAAACTCTTGCCACGCAGTGTCCGGCGTCGGCTTATCCGGTTTGTGCCCTGATCGATGCCCGCAAAAAGGAGGTCTATGCCTCGGTATTCGACTGCAAGGCGGGCGAACCGGCTTCTGTCATCCCCGAACAAGTTCTGAGCCCCGATGCCTTGCTGGATCATTTGCATGATGATCACCTGTTTATCGGCAGCGGTGCTCTTCTTTACAGGGATCTGATCCGGCAGCGGATGGGCGAGCGCTGCCATTTTGTCTCCTGGAGCCTGAACCTGCCCCGTGCATCCCATGCTGCAATGCTGGTTTTGTCCCGACTGCGAGACGGACAGGGAAAGACTGCCAGGGAAATCATGCCTCGTTATATCCGGGCGTCCGAAGCCGAGTATATGCTGGCGGCAAAAGGCTCCTCCTGCTCCGGTTGAGTGTCCATGCCGCCATTTTGCAGGCTCTCCGGGATATTCGGAGAAGGCCGTTTCGACACGGTGTGCCTGCCGCAACCGGCCCGGCTTAGGTTGTTGACATATGTGGAGTGATTCGCTATTTTGAAACAGGCTCGTTGCTCTTTGTCAACCCTTTCCTGGGAGGTGTCTGATGGAAGAACAAGATCTTGGACTGGTCCAGCGGCTCTGCGATGCAAGTCCCCGATATCGCAGGCTTTACGAGGAGCACGTGCTGCTCGAGCGGGAACTTGAAATGCTGGACCAGCGGGAAATTCTAAGTACCGACGAAGAACTCCAAAGGAAAAAAGTGCAAAAGCTTAAACTTGCGGGTAAGGATGAAATGGCGAG